>DATFBI010000100.1:0-11619 GCA_035253925.1 Propionibacteriaceae bacterium | reverse complement strand
CTAGTCATCCGGAAGAACGCATCGGACAGCCGCGCACCTTCCAGCTCAAAGCGAAGAACCGGAATCCCTGCTGCCGTAATGGCTGCCAGGGCGGCATTCATGATGTCGCTGGATCCGTCAGTGCCAGCACCGTCCACTGAGAGAGTCAGCACGTCCGGTTGCGCGGCGAGCTGATCCACAGTGAGGGTTGGGAAACCGGCAAGTACGTTCTTAGCGCCCTCAACCAGGTCGAGCGGCACCCGAAGCTCGGCGGACTGTTCGATCAACGCCGTACTGATCACCTCGCCGACGCTGCCAGCGAAGGCGACCCTGCCACGGTTAAGAATCACCACCTTTGAACAGACCTCCTCTACCTCTGGGAGCAGGTGCGTGCTGAGCACAACAGTCGCCGCTCGGCTTTTGGCAATATTGCGAATGATGTTGAGGACTTGGGCTTGACCGGCAGGGTCGAGGCCCAGAGTCGGCTCGTCCAGGAAGACGACGACGGGGTCATTGACTAACGCGCGAGCAATTCCGAGCCGCTGCCGCATGCCGCGGCTGTAGGTCGAGATTGGTGATCCGGCCCGTTCCTCCAACCCGACGGTCGCTAACAGCTGAGCAGCCAGACTGCGGGCATTGCTGCGCGTCAATCCATAGAGCCGCGCGAAGAACCGCAGGTACTCACCACCCGTCTGATATGCCGGGTAGCCGCTGCTCTCCGGGAGTACACCGACACTCCGCCGGATCTCAGGTGCGGATGTGGAGGGATGCCCTGCAATCGAGAACTCACCACTGGTTGGCGCGAGCACCGTCGTCAGCAGTCGAATCGTTGTCGTCTTACCAGCTCCGTTGGGTCCGAGAAGACCGACGATCTCACCCCGGGAGGCGGTAAAGCTGACGTCCTCGACCGCACTACGTCCTCCGTAGTGTTTGGTGAGTCGCACCGCGTCCACGGTCATGCTGGTCATTGGCCCGCCTGGTCGATGTGACCCCCGAGTGCGAAAGATCAGTGTAATTCCAACAAACGTTTCATGAGAAGGAGATAAAGTGCTGGTGCAATAACCCGCTACCGGTACCCAGGTTGCGTTTTTCCGCGCGACCACCCGGATGCAGCCGAGGATGCGGTACTCGAGGCTGCGTTCTCCGTACAACGCCACGAATAAAGCCGGAAATTCGCGACCCGAAAATTGCGTCTCGATCAAGCTGAGGAATTTCCGTCGTAGCCGGGTCTCGATTCGAGATTGGGAGATTGCCCGCGTTCGCATACGCTCCGCTATGTGGCGATCGGGACACTCCCAAATCCGCGAGCCACCATCGCCAGGGCGGTGCGGAACCGCATTGCCGGGGACTTCGAGGCCGAGAATGCCAAGATCTGGCGAGACGGCGAGCGATGGTTCAGCGAGCAAGATGCGATCTGGCGCGTACATGCGGACGCATCGATGTTCATCGGGGCAATTCGCGCGCTGGTCTTGCAAGCGCTACACCCGGTGGCGATGCATGCGGTGGTTGAGCAGGCCGGCTTCCGCCGCGATTTCTGGGGACGGTTCCAGCGCACCAGCAGGTACTTGGCGCTGACCACATACGGCACGGTGCCAGACGCTGAGCGCGCCATCGCAGCCGTACGCGCAATACACCGCCGAGTTCGGGGCGTCACACCGGACGGTAGGCCATATACCGCCGACGATCCGCACCTGCTGATGTGGGTCCATGTCGCTGAGGTGGACAGCTTCCTTACCAGTTTTCAAGCCTTCGGTTCCGAGAGACTGGCATCGGCTGAGGCTGACGAGTATGTACGGCAAGTGGGATTCATTGCCGCCCAGCTGGGCGTGATTGACCCGCCTAGCACCGTCAGTGAGCTGACCGCCATCCTGGACAGCTACCGCCCCGAGCTCACTGGATCTGGCCCCGCCCGCCAGGCGAGCAATTTCCTCATCCATCCCCCAGTCACCGGCCTGTCACGAGCCGGCTATTACCTGCTGGCCGCAAGCGCCGTATCCACCTTGCCGGCGTGGGCACGGACTGAACTGCGGCTGCCAGCGTTGCCGATCACCGAACGTGCCTTGATCAGGCCACTCGGCCGCTCCACGCTGCACACACTCCGCTGGGCATTATCCGAGTAGTGCGCCGATAGCAAACTCGGCGATCCAGCGTTTCCCACTTCGCGTTAGTTACTGTCACATCGCGTCATTTGCGACTACCGCGGAGTGCATGAAATTACCGCGAAGTGATCGGAACCGGGCGGCGAGGATGTATGCCCCTCCGATCTGGCAACAGAGAGTTATCCACAGATTTGGCTCGACTGGGTTCCGGCAGCGTCCACTCCTGCGATGAGCTGATGGCATGGACGACATCCTGTTCACCAGGACACTCCGCAGCCAGGGTTTTGACGATCGCGAGCTAACGAGAATGAGGCGCCAAGGCAGTTTCATTCCGGTGCGCCGCGGCGCGTACGTACGGCAGCGACCCGCCGACCGAACGCTCGCCGACCAGCATCAGGAGCGGATCTTCGCAACGGCTCCTCAACTGCACGACGGTGCCGTTATTAGCCACGCCTCGGCCGCTGTGCTGCATGGACTGCCGACGTGGGAGAACGCGATCGATAGGGTCCACGTCACACGAAACCGCAGCCGCGGGTGGCAACCGACGCTCAGTCGTACAGGTGCACACTGCGCCGCTGCCTGATGATCACATCACCACCATCGATGGGATGCCAGTCACTTCACTCGCTCGAACGGTTCTCGACCTTTGTCGTACGGTGCCCATCGAGCAAGCCGTCGCCGCCGGCGACCGAGCCTTGGCGTACGGGCTGGTACCTGCGGTCTTGGAGGATTGTGTGGCCCAGATGACTCGCTGGCCCGGGACTCGCCAGGCACGACGTGCTATCGCACTGCTTGACCCACGCAGTGAAAGCCCTGGAGAGTCGGTGAGTCGGGTACGCCTGCACCAGGAGGGGCTGCCAGCGCCTGAGCCGCAGCAGGACATCCACGACGAGGAGCGGAGGCTTGTCGCCCTCGTCGACTTCTCCTGGAAGCAACAGCGAACCATCGGCGAGTTCGATGGCAAGATCAAGTACGGTCGGCTGCTGAAGCCGGGACAGTCAATAGAAGACGTCGTCTTCGCGGAGAAAGTCCGAGAAGATGCGCTACGTGACCTGGGTTGGCAGATCGTCCGCTGGCTGTGGGCGGACCTCTACCGCCCTGGTGTTATTCGTGATCGAGTTCTGCGAGCCTTCGCAAGGTCCTCATCCTGATCACTTCGCGGTCCTTTCCTGCACTTCGCGGTAAGGCAGCTACTGCGGAGTGCGGGTAACTAACGCAGAGTGGCTGTCGGCGAGCATCAAGCCGGCCGTGATGGGGCCGGTTCGCCGTCCACGCCTTCCTCGGGAAGCAGACCCTTCTCATGAAGAACGAACAGCAGAATGAATCCGGGCACCACGATGATTGCCGCAAGTACCACAACGGCCAGTACCGCGGCCAAGGTGCCGCTTGGTGATGCAGCTGCGGAGAACGTCAAAGTCTCCGGCAGCACGTACGGCCATTGCGCCACTCCCCAGCCGATGATGCTGCTTGCAACCGCGACCACAGCCAGCAGCCGAGCGCCGCGGGCGGCATTGCGAATCAGCAGCACCAGTGCACTGACGCCGCAGAGAACGCTAAGGATGACCAGCGGTAGCCCCCGCGAGGCGAGCCCATCAAAGAGATAGCGCGCGTCTGCACGGAGTACGAAGATGCCAATGAAGCCGATGACGCCGACCACGCCGGCAGCGACAATCGCCCGGCGACGGAAGTAGTCGGCCATATCCGGATCGGCGAGACGGCGGGCGTCCCAAACCAGATAGACAGCGGCGAGATACGCGACGGCCGCCACGGCTAGCACCCCCGCAACAACCGAGGTCGGATTGAACCAGCTGTCAACCGGATCCCCAGCCTGCCCGCCGGCCGGTATCCGACCAGATGCGATACCGCCCGCGATCGCTCCCATGCAGTAGGGCACTAGCACCGAGGAGGCGGCGAAAGCAGCGCCGAAGATACGGCGGTAACGCAGCCCGACAACTGCTTTCCGGAAGGCAAAGCTGGCGCCACGCAGCACAATCCCAAGCGCGGCGATGGTCAGTGGCACGAAGAGGGTCAGCGTGATCGAGGCGTACGCCTCCGGGAACGACGTCCACAAGATCACGAAGATGAAGATCAACCAGACGTGATTGGCTTCCCACACCGGTCCGATGGAGTGTTCGATCATGTCCCGCGGATGCTTACCGCGCTCGGGGCCGCCTGCGATCAAATCCCAGAAGCCAGCACCAAAGTCCGCACCCCCGAAGACCGCGTACGCGACCACGGCCAACAGCAGGACCACCGCCACCGTGGTGCTCACCGGATCGCCTCCTCCGCCGGGGCTGACACCTCCTCGGTCAGCGCGCTCGGGCCATACGGAGTGTCCTGGTCGGTGAAGCCCTCGGCGCGCCGAAATCGCCTACTCATGCCGCGCAACACCAAGATCGTCGCGGTACCAACCAGGGCGTACAAGATCACGACAGCGAAGAAAGTGATCCATACCCCGGTATTGGCGGTAACCGCATCCTCAACCTTCATGAGGTTATAGACAATCCACGGCTGCCGTCCGACCTCGGTCACTACCCAGCCGGCTTCCATGGCGATCACCGCGGCTGGCCCAGCCGCCGCGGCCGCCCAAAGGAACACCTTGGTCTGCGGCATCCGGCGGCGGAAGACCCATGACAGCGCATACCAGACAGCCAACAAGAACAGCAGCGTCCCAAGTCCCACCATGATGTCCCAGCAGAGATGGACGATATTGGTCTGCCGAACGGTTGGCCGTTGATCAGGCGGCACTGTGTCCAGGCCCTGCACAACTGTCGCCCTACCCGTGCTTGGGTCGGAGAGCCATGAGGCCAGGCCGGGGATTGGGATTCCGCCGCTCACCGTACCGTCCTCGTTCAGATGACCTACCAGGGTCTCGGGTACGTCACTGCTGGTAGTCGGCACCAGTTCTATGGCGGCGAACTTGACCGGCTGGTTGTCGTACACCCAGCGAGCCAAGCCATCGCCGACCCCCATCTGGATCGGTGTCGCGACAGCCCCGACGGTGAACGCGATCACAAAGCCGAGGTAGTGGTAGCGATCACGCCGGCCCCGCAGCATCCCCACCGCATAGACCGACGCGATCAAGAATCCGCCAACCAGATAGGCCGCGATCACCATGTGTGCCGCCTGCCACGGCATGGAATCGTTGAAGATCACCTGGATCGGGTCGACCTTGATCACGTTTCCGTTCGAGTCGAGTTCGAAGCCGGAAGGCGCATTCATCCAAGCGTTGGCGGCAACGACCGAGATGCTGCCGAAGATTCCGGCAAACACGATCGGTACGCCGGTCCAGAAGTGCGCCCACGGCTTCAGCCGCCGCCAGCCGAAGATGTAGATCGCGATGAAGATCGCCTCGGTAAAGAAGAACAGGCCCTCGAACGCGAACGGCACACCGAACGCCTCACCCCAGCGCCCCATGAACCGTGGCCAGAGCAATCCGAACTCGAAAGTCAGCACAGTGCCGGTAACCGCGCCGACGGCAAAGGTGACAGCCATGAACTTGGACCAGTGTTGGGCCAGGTTGAGAGCATCTCGATCGTTGTGCCGGATCCCGCGGTAGTTCGCGACCAAGGTCATGAACGCCCAGGAGACTCCGAGCGGGACCAAGATGATGTGGAACGCGAGAGTAAATGCCATCTGCGCCCGGGCCCACGGCACAGGATTCACCTCGAGAAGGGCCGTAAGTGCACTCAGAGTCGCGGTCATGACATCCCGAGCCTCACCGACGTGACTGTGGAAGGCATCACCCGTCGGGGGTGATGCATGCCGGGCGGCAGCGGCTGGACGATTTGTTACGGGCTGGCCATGCGGCAGGAGCGTCCGACGAGAGGCGATGAGACATGAGTGACACCACGGTGCTCATCGTGGGAGGCGGGTTCGCCGGGGTCACCTGCGCCCAGCACCTCGCCAGACACGATGTCGACGTGATCTTGCTGGACCGCAACAACTATCACCAATTCCAGCCACTGTTGTATCAAGTCGCCACCGCCCAAATCGCGGCCTATGACATCGCCCGACCGCTGCGTGGGATCTTCCGGCACCACCCCACCGTCGAGGTACGCCGTACGCCGGTGGTATCGATCGACCCGGCTGCACGCTCAGTAACCACCAGCTCGGGATCGGATTTATCAGCGGACTACCTGGTCGTGGCGGCTGGAGCCCAGCCGAACTTCTTCGGCACTCCGGGCGCTCCCGAACACTCCCTTCCGCTTTACTCGGTGAACGACGCTGAGACACTCCGAGCCCGCATTCTGGATGTGCTCGATGCGACCGTGGAACGCCCAGAACTCATCGATCAAGGTTCCTTGAACTTCGTGATAGTGGGCGGCGGTCCGACCGGAGTCGAAACAGCCGGAGCGCTAGCTGAAGCACTCAGGGATGTGGTTCCGGAGCGCTATCAATCGCTTAACGATCCCGCCGCGGTCCATCTTGTTGATCATGGTCAGGTGCTGCTAGCACCGTTCTCCGACAAAGCCCATGCCTACGCCGCCCAGCGACTAGAAAGCGACGGCGTCATTCTGCATCTAGGTGTCGGCGTCAAAGAAGTGTCACCGGACCAGGTGAGGTTGAGCGACGGAAACACGATCATGACCCGGACGGTGGTGTGGGGCGGCGGCGAAAAGCCGGCCGACGTGGTCGGCGCGACGGGCCTACCACAAGGACATGGCGGCCGCATCGACGTGCAACCCGACCTGACCGTCGCTGGTTACCCACAGGTCTATGTACTCGGCGATGCGGCGAACATTCCGGACACGGACTCCCGGCCCCTCCCCCAGCTCGGATCCGTCGCTCAGCAATCCGGTGCCTGGGCAGCCCGCAACATCCTGGACCAGATGGCCGGCAAAGACCGCACGGACTTCCGCTACAAGGACAAAGGCATCATGGCAATGATCGGCCGCAATGCCGCCATCGCCGAGATGGGCGCGCACCGGCACGAGGTCGAGGGCCCGGTAGCTTTCGCTGCCTGGCTGGGTGTTCACGCCATGCTGCTCAGCGGCACTCGCAACAAGATGGACGCGTTCATGGCCTGGGGATGGGACTACTTCAGCAAAAACCGTGCCACGGCGCTGGTTGATCGACCGGACGCCACTCGCATTGATTGGGGAGATGACGACGAGGGCGAACAGCCCGAACTAGACACCGATCGGAAAGGCCGGCGATGACAGAACGTAGCGGTTCGGCGGAATTCCAGCAGCAAGAAGCCGATGTGTTTGTGATCTTCGGCATTACCGGCGACTTGGCGAGGGTTATGACATTTCACTCGCTCTACCGGCTCGAGAAGCGAGGACTGCTGCAGTGCCCCATCGTAGGGGTGGCCGTCAGCGACTGGACTGTTGATCAACTTATCAAACGCGCCCGCGACTCGATCATCGCAACCGGCGAGCAACTTGACGAAGTGATCTTCGAACGGTTCGCAGCACGCCTGTCATACGTGGCGGGCGACTTCGCCGATCCAGCGACCTATCAGCGGGTCGGCGAGGCGATCAAGGGCTTCGAATGTCCGGTGTTTTACCTTGAGATTCCGCCTTCACTGTTTGCAACCGTCGTCAAGGGCCTTGCCGAAGCCGATCTCACCAAGACCGGCCGGGTGGTGGTCGAGAAACCCTTCGGGCACGATCTAGCCTCGGCACGCGCCTTGGCCGACGAACTCCACCAGTACATTGACGATTCGCAGCTGTACCGAATTGATCATTACCTCGGAAAGATGGGGCTCGAGGAAATCCTCTACCTGCGGTTCGCGAACACCATGCTGGAGCCAGTGTGGAACCGGAACTACGTCGAATGTGTGCAGATCACCATGGCGGAAGACTTCGGCGTGGAAGACCGCGGCCACTTTTACGATCCGGTGGGCGCGCTGCGGGATGTCGTTGTGAACCACCTCATGCAGGTTGTCGCTGCTGCCGCAATGGAGCCTCCGGCAGGCGGTGATCCCGCCACAATAAGCAACGCCAAAGTGGCCCTCTTCCAGGCAACACTTACCGCCGATCCGGCCGCGTACGTGCGAGGTCAGTACGACGGATATCAAAAGATTGACGGCGTAGCCGCCGACTCCACCACCGAAACCTACGCCGCTTTACGCCTCGAGATCGACAACTGGCGCTGGTCCGGAGTCCCCTTCTTCATCCGTGCCGGCAAACGGCTGCCGGTTACGCAGACCGAGGTGCGACTTGTGTTCAAAAAGCCGCCTCGGCTGGGTTTTGGTGCCTGGGCGGATCGCCGAACGGAGCCGAATCAGCTTGTGGTAAGGCTCGATCCTTTGACCGGCATTCGGTTCGAGTTGGATGCACGTCGTGCCGAGAGCATGCTGCCAGAATCGATCACCTTGGACATGGAGTTCGCTCACGAAGGGGGCGAAGGGCCAACCCCGTACGAAGTGTTGCTGCACGCTGCGATGCTCGGCCGCGCCACTCGGTTCACGAGGCAAGACAGCGTAGATGAGACCTGGCGGATTGTGCAGCCGCTGCTCGACACACCAGGGGACGTGCACCCTTATAACCCCGGATCGTGGGGTCCGGCCGCTGCGGATGGCCTCGTCGCTCAGTACGGCGGCTGGCAAGAGCCCTGGGTGTCGTCGTGAGAACTACCGACAGCGGATAGCTGACGATCACGATCGGTACTTCTCAGGACATCAATTGGTGTTCATGGGCGTACGCTGCCGCGGCCGTTCTTGAGGACACATTCAGCTTGGTAAAGATGTTGCTCAAGTGGCGCTCCACGGTCTTTTGACTGAGTACCAGGTCACGGGCAATGTCGTGGTTGCTTCGACCAGCCGCCACTAGTCGCAGCACCTCGACTTCCCGTTCGGTGAGACCGGCCGGCCGTCCCCGTCCCAGCAGTCGGTCCACCTCCTGAACCGCTGGCGCAGCACCCACCTCGGTAAAGACGCGACGGGCAACCGCCAACTCCCCTGTTGCAGACTCCTCATCACCCAACTCCCGCAGCGCTCGAGCGACCAAAACCCGAGCACGCGCTGCCTCGTACGGCGACCCGATCTCGTTCCAGAGCCTGCTCGACTCCCGTGCTTGGCCGAGGGCTTCATCGACGTTTCCGGAGCTCAACGCGACGCTGGCTGCCGCGTACCCCGCCGTGGCCTGTACCGCGGGATTGCCGAAACCGGCCGCGACTTCTGAGAATTCGTCGGCATATCGGCGCGCGTCCTCGACAAGTCCCGCCGCAAGCATGACCACCACACCAGCCGGCAGCATCGAAGATCGCTGAACCGGCATCTGCGCCTCGGCAAGCAGCCGCCGCATTGCCGAAACCGCCGCTGCGGTCCGGCCGCGAGCGAGCCACAACAAGGCCAGTCCGGGCTGCGGCTCGTAGCCAAGCTCGGCCGCTTCCCGGTAGGCCGCCTCGGCCTCGTCGAGCTTGCCTTGAACCCGAAGCACGTCACCCTGCTCCTTTAGTGCCGCAGCAGCAGGTGCCGTGGTGCCCTCCACCTGGTAACGACGCTGGGCGAGTACAAACTCCGTGAGGGCCTCGTCATAGGCGCCGCGCAGTCGCATGATCTGGCCTCGGTGCAATGAGCACTGGCCCGTAAAGGGAACCAGACCGGGTTGCGTATCACACCACCGCGTCAAGGCACTCGTCCAAGCCGCTGCCCGTGCAAAGTCCGAGACTTCCTGGCAGGCCTCGATCAAGGCGCAGTACACCATCCCGGCGATGATCGGCGAGACCTCCCCAGCCGCGACACCGACCATGGCCTCATCAAGCAACGCCAGGCCTTCTGGGACTCGACCCGAGTAGATTGTGAAACGGCCTTGGCACGTCAAGCCCAGAGCGATCAGATCCGGATCGCCAAAACGGCGACCCGAGTCGACCACCTGAACAACAGTTTCGCCGGCCTTGGCGTAATCGCCGTGGTCCACCTGCTCAAAGAAGTGGTGAACCAGAAGGTAGCCCCGCTCGACGACGTCATCTCTCTCGTTCTCCAGGAGCCGTTGCGCTCGGGCCACCCAACCACCCGAAATGGCCGCCTCTCCTCGCAAGTTCAAGATCAGAGCCAGCCAGAAGGCGAATCGTACCGCTTTCCGAGTGTCGCCGTTCTTGATCATCTCCTGGTATCCGGCCTGCAGTGCGCGCACCGCCTGATCAACGTCGCCGGTCAGATAGGCAGACGTCGCAAGCGCCAGGGTGTCATCGGCGCCAAGATTGTCAACCGTTCGCAGTTGATCAAATGCCACCGCCCAATCACCGCGATCGTAAGCCTCGCGAGCCCTCAAGAGCTCGTCGATGGTCTTATCTCGCTCGACGTTCATTTGCGCTGCCCTCCCGGCTCAGAGGGTACGCCTATGCGCGCTGAGCTTGGTGAAGTGCGCCCTTCGACAGGCTCAGGGCGCATTTCGGCGCAATCCGCCTCAGGCGGCGAGTGTCAAACCTGGTGGTGCCGGCGGCTCGACCGCCGGGCTGAGCTGTTGCGGCCGAGTCGCACGCCAAGGCCGAGGTTTCCGCTTCGCATACCGCAGATGCCAGAAGAGCATCAGCCCCGAGGCGACGATGTAGAAGCTATGCAGGGCCCAAATGGGCCCGAACGGCAGTTGAAAGACGTAGATGCTGTGTACCGCGTTGCCGACATTGGCCAGCACGAGGTTTCCGCGGCTGTAGGAGTTGAGCTCCTTGGTGCGCGCGGCCTTGATCAACATCGGCAACGTGCTGACCGCGAACAGCACGGTCGACGCTGATCCTGCGAGAACCGCCAGGGTTGACATGCGGACGAGGCTACGAACCGGAGGTGTAGTCGCGCGTCGGGTCTGCTACGCATCTTGCAGAACCATCTGATGGGTGAATTCCTGTACGAAGATTCGCAGCGCTCGCTGCACTGATGATTGCCGCTGGCACGGCGTTCCAGGTCGACCGAGGGAGCTGCCCAAGGTAGGTGCCGACGAACATCGCAGCCATGATCCCGGTGGCTATGCGACCGGCAATGCCGACGCCAGGAGTGTTTTTGGCAGCTTGTGACCCGGCCGCCCAACCGACACTGGCAAGAGCGGCGAAGACGGCATAGATAGCGGCAACGGTGGGCCAGCCGCCGACATCCTGGAGGTTCCTGCCGCCAGGAAACAGCGCGCGTCCTCCGGTGACCTTGGCGTACCTGGTTACCACCGCGAAGTGCGCGGCATGGGCCGCCATAAATCCCACATACAGCGGCCGCCAGACGTGTGCGGGGCCCGAACCCACCGCCTGACTGGCCTCGGCGGCGGCAAAGAGCAACGCCGAGGTTCGGGCCGTCAACCGGACGGCGCGGTGAAGAGTTGTCGTGCTCTTGCGAGGAGTCATGAAACTTAAGCTAGGTCAATAGTTTAGTAAACTCAATGATTTATAAGGTCAAGAATTCATTAGGATGGCTTCCGTGGCAGAGGAACAGCAGACCGGCGGGTCCGCGAAAGCTGACCCGCTACTCGTCGAGATCTGGCAGCAGCTGATGGGCTTCGTCCTGGAGCAACGCTTCCGGTGGGCAGAGGTTGCCAGCGAACTCGGCACAACCCAGGCCGGCCTCCGCGCACTGCTGGCAATTGATCCAGATCGATCCCAGTCCATGCGG
>DATFBI010000099.1:0-9237 GCA_035253925.1 Propionibacteriaceae bacterium | reverse complement strand
CGACAGCGACGATCGCACCCGCACGGCGGTCGATTCTGTACTTTTTGCGGACTCTGTGCGGACTGGGGAGGTGGTCGATGGACATACTCCCTAGCCAGATGCTGATTAGCGGACGAGCCGGTCGGTAAGCCGGATTCTGTCTCGGCCGTTGCCGGCCGGGGCGATCATCCATCTGCGACCGCTGTTGCCAGCGGCCTGGTGCGATCTACCCGGAGGCTCGGGCGAGCAGCCCTCTGGTGCCTCCGCAGACGCGTACGCGTCCTTTTGATCTTGCTCCGGATGGGGTTTACCGAGCCACCCCAGTCACCTGGGATGCTGGTGGTCTCTTACACCGCCGTTTCACCCTTACCTCCGTTCGATGAGATGCGGACATCTCATCGGTAGTTAGAGGCGGTCTGCTTTCTGTGGCACTGTCCCGCGGGTTGCCCCGGGTGGGTGTTACCCACCATCCTGCTCTGCGGAGTCCGGACTTTCCTCGGCGACGCATGCGCCGCCGCGATCGCCTGACCGACTCGTCTCCCGTCCAGCCTAGTAACTAACGCTAGGGGAGAGTGAGTACTTCCGCACCGCTCTCGGTCACTGCCAGGGTGTGCTCGAATTGCGCACACCGACTGCCGTCGGCGGTGAGCACGGTCCAGCCGTCGTCCCACATGTACCAATCACCACTACCGAGCGTGATCATCGGCTCGATCGTGAACGTCATCCCCGGCCTGAGCACCGCGTCATAGGCCGGCTCGTCATAGTGCGGGATTACCAGACCAGAGTGGAAGGCGGTGTGTACGCCATGGCCGGTGTAGTCGCGAACCACCCCGTAACCGAACCGCTTGGCGTAGCTCTCGATCACTCGACCGATGACATTGACTTGCCGTCCCGGCTTGACGGCGTTGATTGCGCGTACCAGGGCCTCGTGCGTGCGCTCGGTGAGCAACCGGCTCGCCTCATCGACCTCGCCGCAGAAAAAGGTCGCACATGTGTCACCGTGCACGCCGCCGATGTAGGCCGTTACGTCGATCTTCACGAGGTCGCCTTCTTCGAGCGGACGTGCATCCGGAATGCCGTGGCAGATCACTTCATTGACCGAGGTGCAGCATGACTTGGGAAACCCGCGGTAACCAAGGGTTGATGGGTAAGCGCGGTGCTCGATCAAGAACTCATGGACTACCCGATCAAGATCATCAGTCGTTACGCCCGGACTGATAGCTGCTGCGGCGGCGTGCATTGCTTGAGCGGCGATCCGGCCGGCCATCCGCATTCTCTCGATGGTCTCCGGCGACTGCACATCATCGCCGGTGTAGCGGTCCGGCGCAGCACGGCCGACGTAGGGCGGCCGAGGAATGCTGGCCGGCACCTCGCGTGTCGGTGAGATGGTCGCGGGCTGGATGGTCACTTCGCGATCCTACGAGCACATGTGTCTCGCTGCTGTGCGGACGAGCGAGTAACGTCAAAGCTGGGAGCGTCGGAAGGAGCGTTTGAGATGGCGCAGGGCGATTGGTGGTTCGACCTGAAGACCCACACGGTCGTACCCGACAACAATGACACCAAGATCACCGACCGGCTCGGTCCCTACAAGACGCGCGAGGAGGCCGAGCGCGCGCTCGAAAAGGTGGAAGAGCGCAACGAAGAATGGGACAACGACCCACGCTGGAACGATGATCTCTGACCACCCCGAGGCCGGCAGCGATGAGTCTGCCGCACACAAGCTCTGCACGGTTTCCTGACGGTCTGCATAGTTTGCAACCTACGTAGAGCTGCCGGAACCTACGTGAACGTAGGTTCCGGCACCGAGTGGTTCCGGCACCGAGTCGGAGGCTGCTGGAAGGCCGAGTGGATCGGTGCTCGTCGACGCCGGTGTGGTGACTCGGACCTGCGAGACGTTTGGCATTGGCCGAATCCACACCGGTACTCCTAGTTCCAGCGCCTTGGCTGTTGCCTCGGCGCGCGTCAAGGTCACCAGTACCGGCGGTGCTTCAGCGTCACCCATCAGCCGGACGTCGAGGCGGACCTCAAATCCGACGCGGTTGAAGCGCTCAATCCGGCCCGGGTATGCCTCATCGAACGGATGTGTCTCGATCTCTAGATCGTGCGGGCGTACCAAATGATGATCAAGCGTTGTCACCGGACCGAGGAAGCTCATCACGAACTCCGAGTTGGGGCGGTCATATAGCTCGTCGGGAGGGCCGATCTGTTCGATCCGGCCCTGATTGATCACGACAATCCGGTCAGCCACGTCCAAGGCTTCCTCCTGATCATGAGTGACGAAGACCGTTGTGACGTGTACCTCGTCGTGTAGCCGTCGCAACCAGGCGCGCAGTTCCTTCCGGACGTTCGCATCCAGGGCACCAAATGGCTCGTCCAAGAGCAGCACGCTGGGCTCAATGGCAAGCGCCCGGGCCAGGGCCATGCGTTGTCGTTGGCCACCGGATAGCTGGGCCGGCAGCCGGTTCGCGAACTGTGACAAGTGCACCAGCTCGAGCAGCTCTTGTACCCGAGCTGCGATCTCCTTATGCGGCCGCTTCCGCACCTTCAGCCCGAAGCCCACATTGCCGGCCACGGTGAGATGCCGGAAGGCGGCGTAGTGCTGGAAAACAAAGCCGACGTTGCGTTTCTGGGCCGGCAGCCTGGTGGCATCGACTCCCTGGATCTCCACTGACCCGCTGTCCGCAATCTCGAGACCGGCAATGATCCTGAGCAGGGTTGATTTTCCACCGCCACTCGGTCCGAGCAGTGCAGTGAGCTCGCCGCTTGCGATGTCGAGGTCAATATCTTCCAGGGCTACGAAGTCACCGAATCGCTTGGTGACGCCCGCGATCTTGATACTCATTGCGACACCCCTTTGCCAGGTCGAAGACTGGTTATGATGATCAAGGCGAGCACAGCAGTAAGCGCCAGGACGAAAGCTGCTGTGTATGCGGTGATCGAATTTACGAGCCCGAACTGCTGATATCGCTCCTCGACCAGCAGCGTCGCAGTTTGGGTTCGCATAGCCACGCCGCCAGAGACGATCTTGACCGCACCGAATTCGCCAAGGGAGCGGGCCAGGCTCAGCACGACGCCGTAGAGCAAACCCCAGCGGATAGCGGGCAGGGTGATGCGCGCGAAGGTCTGCAGGCTCGAGGCGCCGAGGCTCCGGGCGGCCTGCTCCTGCTCGGTTCCGATCTCCTGAAGCACCGGAACCACCTCGCGGATCACCAGCGGCAGGCTGACGAACGCGGTAGCCATGATGATCCCGGGCGGCGCGTAGATGACCTGCAGTCCAGCCTGCTCGAGACCAGGACCCAGCCAGCCGGTACGGCCGCTGTACACCAGCATTAGTGCCAGCCCGACGACGACCGGTGAAACCGAAAGTGGCAGGTCCACCATGGCATTCAGGGCGCGCCGTCCAGGAAACGTGTACCGCACCAGCAGCAGGGAAATGCCGACGCCGAAGATGGTATTGATCACTACCGCCCAGAATGCGGCCGAAAGCGTGAGCTGGAAAGCGAAGATCACTTCAGGCTGCCGCACTGCATTGATCACCGGAGCCAGGCCTCCTGCGAAGGTCTTGGCTGCAACCAAGGCCACCGGCCAGATCACGAGGAAGAGTAGATATCCGATCACGATCAGCCGCAACGCCCAACGGATCGCACGATGCGCAGCAGTGTCATGCATAGCGGGCCACCCTCCGGGAGATCACATCGAGCGTGATGATCACTATCAGGGCTGCGACGAGCAAGATTGACGCCACAGCTGCGGCCTCAGTGAGATAGTCGCCCTCGACAAACGACATGATGCGCACTGAAGCCACCTCGGTTGAGTAGGGCAGGTTGCCTGAGAGCAACACCAGCGATCCGTACTCACTAATCGCCCGGCAAAACGACAGCGCCGCCCCCGAAGTGATCGCCGGCGCCAGGCTGGGCAGAATCACAAGGCGGAAGGTGGTGAACCGCGTCGCGCCCAGCGAGGCCGCCGCCTCCTCGACTTCCTGCTCCAACTCCAGGAGAACTGGTTGCACGGTTCGCACGATGAAGGGCAGTGTCACGAACAGGAACGCCAGGAAGACTGCCATACGAGTGTTGGCCCAGTTGACCCCAAGGGGGCCTGACGGCCCATACAGGCTCAGCAGAACCAGGCCGGCGACAATGGTCGGCAGTGCGAAGGGAATGTCGATCACAACTTCGAGCAGCTGCTTGCCGCGAAACTGATCACGAACCAGCACCCAGGCGATCATGGTGCCCATAGCGACGTTCACCGCAGTGACCAGGATCGCCTGCCCGACTGTGAGCTTCAGCGCCGCCAGCGTTTGAGGGCTGGTCAGCGCATTCCAGTACGCTGACCAGCCGCCGGCTGAAGCCTGGACGAGCACAGCTGTGAGCGGGATGAGTACCAGCAGGCTGAACCAGGTCAACGCAATGCCCAACCCCAGCCCCGAGATCGGCGTCAGCGATGTTGCACTTTTCGCGCGCAGCAGGCCATGTCGATCTCTGCGGCCACCGGTAGCTGGTGGGGTAGGTACGAGCTGCTCGGCCTCGACAGTCCCGGCGCTATGGGTCACTGGGACCTGCCAGTCGCCTTCTGAATCTCGGGAACCAACCCGCCCTCCTCAAAGAACTTCTTGTTCACTGCGTCCCAGCCCCCAAGGTCGCTGATGGTAAACAGCTTGGGCGGTACTGGGTAGGGCTTGCTGGGATCATTGGCGCCGGCCACCTCGCCGATCGGAGTGTCCGCAATGACAGGTCGGAAGCCCTTCTTGACGAACTCCTCTTGGCCCGCTGGGCTTAGCACGAAATCCAGGTACGCCTTAGCCTTGGGATTGGCGTCCTTGAGCACCGCACCTGGGTTTTCGATCTTGATAGTGGCGTCGGGAAGGACGTAGTCGAAGTCTTCACCGGACTGGCGGGCCAAGATCGCCTCGTTTTCGTACGAGATCAGCACATTGGCCGCACCTTGCAGGAAGGTGTTGGTCGCATCGCGTCCGCTGCCGGGCAGTGCGGCGATGTTGTTGAAGAACTCGGTGAGGTAGGCCTTCGCCTCAGCCTCGGTGCCGCCCTGTGCGATCACTTGCTGATAGGCCGCCAGGATGTTCCACCGTGCCGAACCAGAGGACGCCGGATTAGGAGTGACAATCTTGACTCCTGGCTTGGTGAGGTCCGACCAGTCTTTGATACCGAGAGGATTGCCCTTCTGGACCACGATGACGACGGCGGAGTCGGAGACAACGCCCTTTGTCGGTCCGGACTTCCAGTTCTCATCGACCAGGCCTGCCTCGACGAGCCGGGTCACGTCACCTTCGAGGGAAAAGTTGACGTAGTCGGCCTTGAGACCGTTCACTACAGCCCTGCTCTGGTCGCCTGAGGCCCCGTAGGACTCCTCCCACGTGACGTCCTTACCTTCCGGAGTCTCGGCGAACTTCTTCTGGATAGCGTTGTTCGCCTCTTTCGGTACCGCGTAGCCCACCAGGTGCAGCGTCGTCGTTCCGGTGTCACCCGGCGCTGTGGCAGCGCCTCCGACGCATCCGGTGAGCAGGACTGTGGTCGCCGCTGCGATCAGTGCCGTCACAAGGCGGATGCGCCCGAGCTTGCGTATAGACATGTTGGTTGCCTTCGGTCGAGAGGAATAATCCCCTATCTCTACTAGATCGGTAGAGAATATAGACATTGGTTCCTGAGGAGACGTTGTTTCGGGATACGAGATGGGTGCCCGCTGAGCTACTCCCACGATGTCCGCTCCTAACTGGGCGTAGGGAGCTCAGCTGGAGCGGGCGTTACGATCTTTTATCTTCTGCATCACCGCGCGGGTGCGGCCGTCAGCAAGGAGAGATCTTGGTGCTAGTTTCGGACAAGAGGAGTTGGTGGCGGTGACGCGCCGCCTGACAGTCGGCTGTGAGTTCGTTCACGAGTCGGAGATCAACGTTCATGCGGTGTTCCAGGTAGAGCCTTTGAGTGATCAGAAGGTCGATGTGATCGACGCCCGCTGGTCGCTCGAACCAGATGGGCCGACCCATGCCTACACAGACCTCTATGGCAATCCGTGCCGGCGCTTGCTGGTGCCTGCAGGACGCTCGGTGATCAACTATCGGGCAACCGTGATCGCGCCGGATGCGGTCGAGGATGTCGATGAGGAGGCCCCCGAGCTGACGCCAGATCAGCTGCCAGATGAGGCGCTCATCTACATTCTCCCCAGCCGCTTTTGCCTACCAGACGTGCTTGGCGCGGAGGCCTGGGATCGGTTTGGCAGCACACCGCCCGGCTACCGGCGGGTGCAGGCGATCTGCGATTACGTCCATGATCATCTTCAGTTTCAGTACGGCGCCAGCAATCCGTGGACCACTGCCGCGGACGTCCACACCAGCGGCTACGGGGTATGCCGAGACTTCACTCATCTGGCAGTTTCGTTCTGCCGTGCACTCAACATTCCCGCGCGTTACGTCTTCGGCTACCTGCCAGAGATCGAGATCCCGCCTCGTGATCTGCCGATGGATTTTGCGGCTTGGATGGAGGTTTACCTCGGGGACCGCTGGTGGACATTCGATCCGCGAAACAACGAGCGACGCAAGGGTCGGGTGCTTATCGGACGAGGTCGTGACGCCAGCGATGTCGCGATGGCTACGACGTTTGGCGCACCCCGGCTGGAGTCCATGACGGTCATCTCCGAGGAGGACGTCGAACGCTGAGTTGGCGGACTGAGCCTATCGAAGGGCTCGGGGCGCAACATCATCAGTGAAAGCGCGCTTTATCAGCGTTGAGACGTGCGCCGTACCCGGGCATCAGCTGGCACGGAGTCCGCGTATCGTCCGAGCAAGGACAGCATCAAGCTGCGCATTTCCTATCGGCACTGCGCCGAAGAAGAAGCCCCAGTCCTTTCCATCTCGCACCACGATGAAGATGGTGTGGTCCCCGGCGATGGGAATATCAGGCCGGTCAACGGTGATCTCGCTCTCGATGAGCCATCCGGGATGACCGTCGATGCTCAGGCTTTCGCTGCGGATATCGGTGCGGGTCGGGAGGTATGGGCTGTACATCTGCCCGGTGATTACGCAGCGCACCAAGTTCTCCACCGTGATTCGCGGAGCGGCGACGAAGCCATCTTTCGCGCGCAGTTGTCCGACCGCGAGCTGCGCGATCCAGGGTGGGGCCTGACTGACAGGCAGCGTTTGCTGTAACACGTCATAGGCGAAGTGGAAGCGCTTCTCGACCGATGCCCGCTCGAATGTGGGTTGCTCTTCGAATGACAGATTGCCGCCGTAGACTCTGCCGTCGGTGGGGTGGAGCGCGCGGAGTGTGGGATCACCTTTCGGGCAGCGCATAGGCACCGGGGTTGCTGGTGTTGGAGTAGCAGAGGGAGTCTGCAGTGGTCCCGTAGTCGGCGCAGGCGACGAACCGGTGAGCCCAGTCGCGGTGGGAGTAGGCCTCGGCCTGTCGGCGAACTGCCGGAGGTTGGCTGCGCCCACAGCCACGATTGCCAAGAGCACCACCAAGACACCGATCATCACCGGCAGCCGGTGCATATTCGATGCCGCGGTGGCTGAGCCCGGTTCTGCGGCAACTCCGGCAGTCTCACCCGGTTCGGCAGCGGCCGGCAGCGGTTGGCGAGGGTCCACAGTGGTGATCCTTGACCACTGGGAGCCGTCCCAGTACCGATAACGCCCCGCCACTCCTGCGGGATCTGGGTACCAGCCGGGCAAGGCTTCTGGCATTTCCCACTACCGGAATAAGGCCGGATTGGACCCCGATCTCAGGCAGCGGAGTGAGGCGCCGCTCTGAGCCCGTCGAAGAGTCATCTCAGCGACCTTCACGCCAGCCGTTGGTGATCGGCAAGCGCCGATCGCGGCCGAATGCCTTGAAGCTGATCTTGGTGCCCGGAGGATACTGCCGCCGCTTGTACTCAGCAAGATCAACCATTCGGATCACCCGATCGACCACCCCAGGATCAAAGCCCATCTGCACAATGTCGGAATGGCTTGCGTCGCCCTCGACGTAGTCACCGAGAATGTCGTCCAGAAGTTCATACCGCGGTAGCGAGTCCGTGTCCTTCTGGCCGGGTCTGAGCTCGGCGCTAGGCTCCTTGGTGATCGCGTTCTCCGGGATTGGTGGGGTCTCGCCGCGCTGCTCAGCTTGCTCGTTCCGCCAGCGCGCGAGCTTCCAGACCCACGTTTTCGGTACGTCCTTGATCGGCGCATAGCCGCCAACAGCATCACCGTAGATGGTGCTGTAGCCCACCGCGAGCTCGCTCTTGTTGCCGCAGGCCAGCACAATCGACGGTGGATGCTGGTTCGACTCGGCCATCCAAATCACGGCGCGGATCCGGGCCTGCAAGTTCTCCGCAGCGATTCCGTCCAAATCGAGCATCTGATGAAAGGCGTCGATAGCTGATGCGATTGGCACTGTCGTTAAATTGAGACCGGTTCGGGCGGCTAGCTCAGCTGCGTCGGTCTTGGAATGTTCCGAGGAGTAGGCGCTGGGATTGGAGCTGCCGTAAACGCGGTCTGCGCCGAGGGCGTCACATGCCAAGGTGGCAACCAACGTTGAGTCGATGCCACCGGACAACCCGAGGTAGATGCGTTCGATTCCGTTCTTCCGGCAGTAGTCGCGCAGTCCCATGACCAAGGCGAGGTACACCTCGGCCATCGCCTCAAGCGGTTTCGCAACGAGCGGAGTGATCAACTCCGCGGGTGCATCTCCAGCGTCGGAAATGTGATGGCGCAAGATGATCATTCCGCTCTGGCCGCGCTCCGCTGGAATGGTGCCTTTAGCGATCTCCGCCTGTAGTGGGGCAGTGCCGGGTGTCAGATCAAGATCAGCAATAATCAGGTCCTCGACGAACTGCAATGCGCGTACGAAGATCGTGCCATCTTCACTCGCGATCATGGTGTCTCCGTCGAATACCAATTCGTCTTGGCCACCGACCAGGTTGACGTAGGCAAGTGGGCAGCCCGCCTCTTGGGCGCGACGCCTGACCAGGTCGCCGCGTACGTCGTCTTTGTCCCGCTCGTACGGGCTGGCGTTGATCACTGCCAGCAACCCGGCACGTGCCTCAGCGGCCGCTGCCACCGGGCCGCCGTCTTGCCAGAGATCTTCACAGATGGCAACTGCAACGTCGATGCCTCGAATGCGCAGCACGTGCAGCTCGTTGCCGGGCTTGAAATAGCGGTACTCGTCGAAGACGCCGTAATTGGGTAGGTGATGCTTGGCGTACGAGCACACCATCCGACCCTGATGCAGCACTGCGGCCGCGTTGAGTGGATGCCCGCCCTTTGGATGA
>DATFBI010000098.1:0-14662 GCA_035253925.1 Propionibacteriaceae bacterium | reverse complement strand
GCACACGCCGGCCGCGGCATGCAGAACTCACTGGAATGGGCCATCTCGGCTGCCGCGTCGATTGGCATCCACTTCCTGGACGACGGGTTTGCTATCGAGATCTATGAAGCCGACGGACCGTTACACATCAGTGGGACTATGGGTCAGCACAGTTCGATGTCGCAGGAACTGGTGATCAGCCGGTTGACCGACCTCAGGCCGCGAGCAACGACGATGATTCACTACGCCGTGGAATCGGCCACCGTCGACCGACCCGGTCAGTTGGCCATCGCGATCATGGGCCGGATGACGGCAGCTGATGCACATTCGCTGCTCCGGGTGCGACGCAATCGTGCGCAGGGTGTGACGATGTAGCTGGATGTCGACACCTTCACCGACGAGCCCGCCAACGAACAGCAGAGGGCACAGCACGACCTGGCCGGCCGAATTCTGCGCGACAATCAATGGCGAGTCATCGAGGTACCGCGCGGCATGGGTGTAGCCGACGCCTGGTCGGCTCTTGAGCAGCTCAATACGGCGGCCTGACATGCGCGCTTCGGACCGTAGCACCATCGCCGTCACTATCTCGGTCATGTTGGCGTGCCTCACGGTCACCCCGCTGACCCAGGACTCCAGCTTCGTCGCCCTTAGCTGGGTGTTGATCATCGCAATCGGCACCGCCAGTTTGGGACTGCGCCGCGCCGGGCTGGCAAACAGCGCAGTGCTCACGACTCAGGTCGTGATCTTGGTGCTTTACTCATTAGGCCTCGGCCTGACTCTTACCAGCCCCATGAGTGACATCACCACTCCGTGGTTTGAGCACTATCCCTCGCTCTGGGCAGCTGGCATCGAGCACATGCGCACCCAGGCATCCCCCATGGATCCTGACAACGGCGTCAAGCTGATCTTCGTGACGGTGATCGGCATGATCATGATCATGACCGACTTGCTGGTTTCGGGACTTGGCCGGCCAGCCTGGGCCATCGCGCCACCAGCCGCGCTATTTCTGGTACCGGCACTTGGCTTGGGCACTGACACCGGAGTGATCAGCTTCTGCTACATAGCCGTCGGCTATCTAGCGATCTTGATCGCGGAGGGGCTGAACAGCACCGCGCGATGGACGCGCGGGCTGTCCCGAGACTCTGCCGAAGGGTTCGACACTGCAACGCCCGTGGTCTGGCGGGCCGCAGGTTACCTAGCAGTTCCGGCGATCATCGCGACTATTGTGCTCGGCTTTGCACTGCCAACCCTGTCCTTGCCGGGTATAGGTTTCGGTAGCGGACCGGGCGGCAGCGGCCCTTTGCAGCTCACCGACCCGACACTGGATCTGCGGCGTAACCTCAACCAGCCTGAGGATCGCGAGGTCATTCAGTACCAGACCAACGCTCAGGGCGGTGTCTACCTCCGTTTGGCCTCGCTGCCTCAGCTCAGTGCCAACGGCTGGAGCAATGTACAGATCAGGTTGAACAGCGGACAGGACCTGCCAACGATTCCAGGACTGAGCGGTGAGCCGTCGAACACGCGCCAGACAAGGATCCAGGTGTTGGACTTCGCATCCCAATACCTCCCGCTGCCGTACGCGCCGCGAAGCTTCGACGCCCCTGGAGATTGGCGATTCGATGCCAACTCGCTGATCGTGGTAAACGCAGACAACCGTGCCCAGGATCTCCGCCGACTGACCTACACCGTCGAAAGTGCCGATGTCGAGCCAGACCCCAGTGACCTGAACGAGGCTGTCGCCGGCACGCCTGCCGACGCCGCCGTGACTGCAGCCGTTCCGTCCGACCTGCCTGACTCACTCGTTCAGATAGCCAATCGAGTAACGGCGGACGCCGACACTGCAGCAGCCAGGGCGGCCGCTATCCAGGCCTATCTCAGGAGTAGCCAGTTCAGCTACAGCACCGATCCACTCCCCGGCACCGGATATGAGGCGA
The DNA here is from genome assembly GCA_035253925.1 of Propionibacteriaceae bacterium. GTDB lineage: Bacteria > Actinomycetota > Actinomycetes > Propionibacteriales > Propionibacteriaceae > Microlunatus. Next base: position 12,749 of record DATFBI010000098.1, on the reverse strand, counting down.
TGCAGAACTTCCTGGAGCGTGATCGCAGAGGCTACTGCGAGCAGTTCGCCTCTGCCATGGCGATGATGGCGCGCGTGGCGGGGATCCCATCCCGGGTCTCGGTGGGCTTCCTGCCAGGTGAGCGGACCGAGGACGGCTGGACCGTCTCCATCCGCGACATGCATGCCTGGCCTGAGCTGTACTTCGCGAACTATGGCTGGGTGCGGTTCGAGCCCACGCCATCCAGCATCACCGGATCAGCACCGCCGTGGACAGTGCAAAGTTCCGGATCGGCCGACTCCGATCCCTCGGCCAATCCCACCTCGGAGTCGACCGATAGCGAGGCCTCGCCGGGTGAGGAGCAGTCCGTAGCACCGAGCCTGCAGCCGAACAGTCCGGGCCAAGCGGCTGGCGCCGGCTGGGGGCGGACCCTGCTCTGGGCCGGCATCGCCATGGTGTTCTTGCTCATTTTGGCGGCACCAGCAACCATCCGGCTGCGACGTCGCAGTAATCGGTTGGGCGGCACTGGACCAGCTGAAGAACAGGTGGAAGCTGCCTGGGCCGAAATCAGGGATACCGTCGTCGATTACGGTGGATCCTGGCCTGATGGTTCGCCGCGGGCCATTGGTCAGGAAATGGCGACCCGGCTAGATGAGGATGAATCTCAGTCGATGAGCCGAGTTGCCACGCTGGTTGAACGGTCGCGCTATGCCCGCACCTTCGACGATGGAGGTGCCGTGGACGAGTTGCCAAAGCTGACTTCCGAAATCCGCCAAGGAGTGGCAGCGCCGCAAGACTGGCGACACAAGGTGACGGCCTTATTGTTTCCGCGGTCGCTCCTCCGGCGTACTCCTAGGGAGCGGTGAGTTTTCAAAACCCGTCGCCGCAGATGACCTATAAACCCTCATCGCGGCGGCGCCGCCAGCGCTCCTCCATCTTGTCCATGAAACCCTGCCCGTCGTGGGCGCGGGATGTTTGGGAGGTTTTCGCTCGATCGCGCCCCTGACCAGCATCGGCGTTGCCACCAACGTGCTGCCAGGAATAAATAGCGGTCACCGCCGCTGCGACCATGATCACGAAGCCCAGGACGCTAAGGAATGGGTTGATCGAAATACCTGCGATGAGGAGCCCGAGGCCGGCAAAGAACCCTACACCGGCAATGGCCGCGCGACGCCGATGGACGCGCCGGACGCTGGTCCCTCGCAGAGCGTTGACCAGCTTGGGATCTTCGGCCGCGAGCGCGGCTTCCATCTGCTCGAGAAGCCGTTGCTCCTCATCTGAGAGGGCCACTGGCCACCTCCCAAAGGTCTCGTCGTACGCGTGCCGTCATGATACGCCCCTCACACGCAAGTCGGAGAGTCGATCCGTCTGGATCCTGAATACCCACTGACGCGTGACTTGTGCACCATGTTTGTCCTGGGCTGGACCTAATCCCTGAGCTTGGGCGATGTGGCTCCAGTTTAGGTTGCGGCGGGGGGTATGGGAAACACCCAAACCGCCAATTGACCAGCCATCCGGGACGCTACAAACGGCGGGTGAGTACCGCTCTCTGAACCGCTCTTGGCCCAAATTTTCCGACCGCCGCGTCTACGGCTAGGTCGGCTTCGCGCCAACCTCGCTCCGGGTCGGTCAGCTGCGGTTGCCAGTACACACGCCGCCGGTCGATGAGCTGCTCGACACGTACGCCAACACGCCGGATTCGGGCTCCCTCGACGCCCAGCCGTTCGTATAGCTGCAAGGCCTGTGCGTAGATCTCGTCGGTGACATCGGTAGGGGTGTGCATTGTTGTGGAGCGTGTCAACTCGGTGAAATCAGCGAACCGCACTGAGATCGAGATGGTACGTCCGAGCATGCGTTGCTTGCGCATCCGACGAGCCGTGCGATCTGCCATGCGAAGCAGCTCGCGACGCACCGTATCGGCGTCGTTGGTGTCTCGGCTTAAGGTCTCTTGCGAGCCGACGCTGTGTTCTGGCTCCATCGGCGTCACGCGGCGGCGGTCTCTGCCCCAAGCGAGTTCGCTGAGCATGCCGCTGGCGTGGGGGCCAAAGGAGGAACGCAAGCTTGCTCGCGGGGTGTGAGCAAGCTCACCGACGGTGAAGATGCCGAGGCGGTGCAGCTTCTGCGCGGTGACATTTCCGACACCCCACATCGCCTCAACCGGCAGCGGATGTAGGAATGCCACGACCTGATCTGGCAGCACCTCAATCAGTCCGTCTGGCTTTGCGGCCCTTGACGCGACCTTGGCAATGAACTTGGTAGGACCAATACCGACCGAGCAGGTGATCTGCTGTTCGTCAGACACCACAGCACGTACATACTCACCGATCTCCGCCGGACTACCGAACATCCGCACTGCACCGGTCAGGTCCAGAAATGCTTCATCGATTGAGACCGACTCGACCACCGCCGCGACTGAGCGGAAGACGGCGACGATGGCTTTGGACACGGCGGTATAGCTGTCGAAGTCTGGGGAAAGGAAGGTCGCATTCGGGGCCAGACGCCGGGCCTCGGCGGACGGCATCCCGGACCGTACCCCCTTGGCTCTCGCTTCGTACGTCGCCGAGAGCACCACGCCGCGGGGAGAGCCGCCGACAATCACGGCCTTGCCACGCAAGTCCGGTCGCCGACGTAGCTCGACAGAGGCATAAAAGGCATCCATGTCGACGTGCATCACGATTCTCGCGGCGGGGATTCTTGTGGCGGAGCTTCCCCTGTCGTGCTGTCCCATGCGCCCTACTCCTATCGAACTGATGTTCGATACGACACTAACCCCCTCGTGTGACAGTTAGCTCGGCCCCTTCGGGTACGGCGTTCTCCGGCGCGGCCCTCTCTCGTACAGCACTGAAGCCAACCGCCCGTTCCACCAGTCGCAGGAATGCCTTTGCGTCCCTGACCAGATCGTCTGCTTCCCGTGCGCTGACAATCGAGGTGGCACCGGCGCGGATGGCATCGCGCTTGGCCTCTGTGGCGGCGAAAAAGGCCGCCCACTCAGCAAGCTCGGGAGCGACCTCGGCAAGCATCCGCCAGGCGTTCCGCGGCCGGCCCATTCGCCGGACCGTGGTCGAAGACGCACGGTGCGTCAGCACGACGGCCACTACACGTAGCGCCGCGAGGTGAGCAGCCAAATAGCGGTCAGTGGGCCGTCGCGCGAGCTCGGCTTCGGCAATAGAGCTGCGGGCGCGCTGCAGATCATCGTTGCTGGCCATCACTCAGATTCCTCTGGTCGACGTCGATTGGGTGTCTCGGCCCGAAATGCACGGAGCGAGCCGAAGCGAGAGTGAGACTTAAGACAGGGGTGGATTCAGACGGAGATTCACACGGGCTGGTTTCGATCGGGCCGGATTCGATCGGGTTGCGGCAATTTTAGAACGCTTGTTCGAACTGGTAACAAGCTACACCTTGCTCCCGACAGTTCGTCAAGTGAGCGTACGCTGACCGACTCGCGACGTTTTGACGACACGGCGGGCGACGTACACGAGCCGCTGAATAAGCATGTTTTGCGTCAGACCCGGCGATGATCACACCGCACTAAATTCAGGCTGACAACCAAGTAGGTCAGGAGCTCCAGTCGTGACACAGCATCATCAGCCGTTTCTTCATGACCTGGTCACTGTTCTGGCAGCTCCGACTCAGGTGCTCTCCCAACGCAGCGGCGAAATTGTTGCCGGTAACGATGCGGCAACTGTCCAGGGCTTGATTCACGCCGACGTGCGAGTGCTCAGCGGACTGAAGGTCACGATCAATGGGGAGCCTGTTGAGCACCTGGCCACCGTGCTGGAGGGTAATTCCGCACAGTTCACATTCCTGCTGCCTACGGTTGGCGCGGGTCTCGATCTTCCGCCGGATGCACATGTCCGGCTTGATTGGTTCCGCCTCGTCGAGCCGGGCCAGCTTGCTGAGACCTTGATGCTCAGCTCCCACCTTCTGGAACCGATCGACCTCGACGTCGGCGTTGAGCTGATCTGCGATTTCGCGCCACTGGAATTGATCAGAGTCGGCCTAGCCACGCCACCGGTGTCGTTCCCGGAGCCGTCGGGCGATCGCTATTGCTGGATGCACGAGGACATGGCGCTGTCACTGGTTGCCGAGGGAGCCGACCTCACAGCATCGGAGGATCATCGGCGGTTACGTCTTCATTGGCAGGTGAAGGTGCCGTCCTATGGTCAGGTCAGCCTGCCCTGGCGGCTGGGCGTACAAGACACTGGCAGCGTCGTCGTTGTGCTGTCGGCTCCCCCACTCAAGATCACGCGCCCGAGCGGAATCGGGAATATGGACCATGCGCTCGAGCTGTGGCTGGCCAAGTCGTTGGAGGACCTTAACGGCCTATGGATGGCGACCCGCGATGCGCCCGAAGATGGCTTCTTTGCTGCCGGAGCCCCGTGGTATCTAACCCTTTTCGGACGAGACAGCATCTGGGCGGCACGGATGGTGCTGCCGCTGGATCGGACACCGGCACGCGGCACGCTACATACACTCGCCCGACGCCAGGGCAGCCGCGTGGACATTTCAGCCGCCGAGGAGCCCGGCAAGATCCTCCATGAGTTGCGCCGTACCACTGTGCATCTTGGTACCAGCTGGTTGCCACCGGTGTATTACGGGGCGATCGACGCGACGCCATTGTGGATCTGCCTGCTGCATGATGCCTGGCGGGCGGGGCTGCCAGCCGCGGATGTGACCGAACTGCTACCTGCGCTGGAGCAGGCCCTGCTATGGCTTATCGACCACGGTGATGTCGACGACGACGGCTTCCTGGAATATCGGGACGCAAGCGGGCATGGCCTGGCCAATCACGGCTGGAAGGATTCCTACGACTCGATCCGGTTCCATGACGGCACGGTGGCGGACGGCCCTGTTGCGTTGTGTGAAGCGCAGGGTTACGCGTACGAGGCAGCCACCGCTGGTGCCAGTTTGTTGGATGCCTTCGGCCGCCCGGGCGGGGACCGTTATCGGATGTGGGCCGCCGAGCTGGCCGACCGGTTCCGGGCCAGATTCTGGTGCGGAATTGGTGATGATCGCTATCCGGCGCTCGCCTTGGATGGTGCCAAACAGCAGGTCGATTCGCTAACGAGCAACATCGGACACCTGCTTGGCACCGGCATCTTGAACGCTGAAGAGGAGCTGCTGATCGCCAGGCTGGTGGCAAGTCCAGCGCTGGATTCCGGATTGGGGCTGCGCACCATGGCTGACACCGACGCGGGATATTCGCCGCTGAGCTATCACTGCGGCTCGGTATGGCCTCATGACACTGCGATCGTCATTGCCGGCCTGGTACGTGCGGGATTAGCTGAGTACGCAGGAGGTCTTATTGAGGGTTTGCTGCGCGCCTCGATGGCATTCGAACAACGGCTGCCAGAACTGTGGAGCGGTGAAGGCCGGCCGGTTCCCTATCCAGTTGCCTGCCGTCCGCAGGCCTGGTCAGCCGCTTCTGCGGTAGTCGTCTCCAATGCGCTGGGTGTGCTGTGATCTCGGCTCTCGCCTTATGATCCAGCCCATGCCCGACAACAAGACTGCGCTGGTTACCGGAGCATCGTCCGGGATCGGCGAGGCTACTGCGCTGCAACTCGCCGAGCTTGGCTACATCGTGTACGCCGGAGCCAGGCGCATCGAGCGGATGTCGGATCTAGCTGATCGCGGGATCCGCACTAGGGCGGTCGATGTCACAAACAATGCGAGCATGGTGGCATTGGTTGAGGCGATCATTGCTGATACCGGGCGCATCGACGTGCTGGTCAACAATGCCGGCTATGGGTTGTACGGCGCCTTGGAGGACGTACCGATCGAGGAGGCCCGACGTCAGTTCGATGTCAATCTCTTTGGACTGGCACGTCTAACTCAGCTCGTACTGCCTCAGATGAGGGCGCAGCGCGACGGCTACATCGTGAACGTGTCGTCGATGGGTGGAAAGATCTGGGAGCCGCTGGGCAGTTGGTACCACGCGAGCAAGTTCGCCGTCGAGGGACTCAGCGACAGTCTGCGTATTGAGGTTGCCGAGTTCGGCATCAAGGTCGTGATCATCCAGCCTGGAACCATCCGAAGCGAGTGGTCCGGAATTGCAGCTGATCAGCTCGAGGCGACCTCAGCCAACACGGCGTACGCGAGGCTGGCCAAAATGGTCGGCGCCGGGCTGCGCGGAGTTGATCAGATGCGGCTGGCCTCGGGGCCCGAGGTCGTTGCCGAGGCCATTGGGAAGGCAGTGCAGAGCCCGAAGCCGCGTACCCGCTATGTCGTTGGAGGTGGAGCTCGGGCGATTCTGCTTGCCGAGCAGATCCTGCCCGACCGAGGCTTCGACCGCTTCATCCAATTGGGTTATCGATTCGCCGCGCGCGTTTGATTGCTGTGTTTGATTGCTCCCGTGCGCTCGCTCCGCGTGGCTCGCGCCTGGAGCCGCGTTTCGTGCCATCCTTGCCGGCGTTTGCCATCCCTAGACGGCTGGCAAGGGTCAAATTGCGCTCACTGACACTCGTTGGGCGTCTCACGACGGCTGGCGTGTGTGCACCTGCGAGCGGAGCAAATTATCCCCAGCCCATGCTGAAGACTTCGAAGCTGGCCGCCATCGGAACACCGAGTCGAGTTCCGGCTTGCCGCGCTCCACTTTCCAAGAATTCGGCAGGATCGAAGAACTCCCATCCGAGACCATCGATGTAGGCCTTGTGCGCGGCTAGCGATGCCACTCCTCGGTCAAATGTCTGAGTGGTCTCCACAGCATGCTTTCCGTTTGGGGAGAAGGCTGCCCACACCTCTCTTACCCCGCCCCAGCGGTCCAGGCCATCGGTGATCTGCTCGTGAAAGACCCAGCGATTCGCCGCATCACGCACGGCGTCCAGGGTTGCTCGACCGGTGGCAATGTGGTCGGCCTGGTTGAGAGCCTGACCGCCCCAGGTCTCACGGAAGTTGTTGGTGATCACGATCTCAGGCTTATGCCGCCGTACGGCGGCACAGATCGCTCGCCGCAAGGGGACGCCGTACTCCAGCACCCCGTCGGGCAGACCTAGAAAATCCACGGTGTCGACGCCGACGATCTTTGCTGACTCGATTTGCTCGGCCTCGCGTACCCGTCGGGCTTCGGTGGGATCCATGCCGTCAATGCCGGCTTCACCGCTGGTCACCATGACGTACGCCACAGTCTTTCCTTGGTCAGTCCAGCGGGCCACGGCTGCCGCGGTTCCGAATTCAAGATCATCTGGATGGGCGACGACGCAGAGCGCGGTAGTCCATGACTCATCGACAAGTTCGAGATCTGGCACGCGCCTTAGCGTATGACTTCAGCCGATGGCCGCTGCCCCTACGCTCCTGTTCATGAAACCGCAGGCTTATCCAGCAGGCTGATGTCCGATCCGGTTATCGTGATCGGCGGCAGCCTGGCTGGGCTGGCCGCAGCAGCACGACTCGCCAAGGCGGGACACCCAGTCGAGCTCTACGAGCGGTCCGACATCCTGGGTAGTACCTGGGCGCCGTACCAGCTCGAGAGCGGCATCACGGTTGACGATGCGCCGTCGATCATCGGCTTCCCGGCCCCGTGGCGTGACTTGTTCCGTAAAAGCGGCCGCCCGCTGGAAGCTGAGCTAGCCAGGATGGGCTATGCCTTGGAGCCGGCCCACCCGCCAACGGTGATGTTCGCCGACGGATCTGAACTCGCCCTGCCGAGCCACCGCGGCGGTCAGTACGCCGCTTTGGCGTCCGCATACGGCCCTTCGGTGGCCGACCGCTGGCAGCAGCTGCTGGATCGGCTTGGCGAGGTGTGGCAGGCTCTGCGGGGTCTCGGTTTGGAAGCCGAGCTGCGCGGCCGGCGCCAGCTGAACAGGGCTGTCAGGCGAAGTCTCTTCGGCCCTCGCATGAGTCTTGCCGACCTCGCAGCATCGATAGATCACCAGCAGCTGGGCGCGTTGATTCGCAGCGTCGCCTACCGCTCCGGCTCGGTACCAGAGCTAACGCCGGCCTTCATGGCCGTCGAACTGTCAATTATGCGTACGTTCGGGCGGTGGCAGGTGCAGCCGCTCGAGCTCAGTTCGCCACACGATGCCGGTCGATCCTCAGTGCTGGTCGAGGCACTGGCAGCGCGCCTGGCGCTTCGTAAGGTCCAGGTGCACCTCGGCTGCCCGATCGAAGGCATCACCACTCAAAGCGGCAAGGTCACCGGGGTCGCCACCGCCGCGGGCGACCGTCGCGCCGCCGCTGTAGTCGTCACCTGTGATCCGTGGCAAACCTTCAACCAGCTGCTTCCCGCCGCCACAGCGCGCCAAAGTCGACGCAGGCTGCGCACCCTGAGTCCCGCAGCGTCACCGGCGATCACCCACCAGGAGGTTGAGACCCCTGCCGAACTGGTCAAGGAGACCGTCAGCCTGACTGCTGGCGGGATACCGACAGTCAGCTACCTGCGCCGGCAAGGCGACGCAGGGGTGCTGACAGATCATGACTTCACCAAAACCCTCCCCCGACCCTCCTACGGCCTGGCCTGGAACGGGTTCGCAAGCTGGCTGCGCCGTCCTCGGGTGACCACCGGAATCGACGGCCTCTACACCGCAAGCCCGTCATCGCCGGCGGGCCCGGGCGCATCACAAGTTGTGCTGTCTGCAGTGCTCGCCGCCTACGGCTGCCATAGCTATCTGCGACCCCAGAGTTGATCACGCAACTTTGGGGACCCAGACAACTTCCGTATACTCAGATGTTTGTTCTTCTGAGTAAGGATCTTCCTTCTTGACACATGTGCAGCGCGACACGGGTTCCGACAGCGTGACAGATGCATCTTCGGCCGCTAGCACCATAGAGCGCGAGCTCGCCGCCGAGCAGGCGCATGTTGATCTCGTCTACGCCCGGCTGGCCGAAGCGACCAAGTCCGCTCAGCAGGTTGCGCGAGCCGGGCTCTCCCTCTACCAGTCCGATCGCAACTCATTCGTACGCGAGGAGGATGGCACCGGCCTCTACGAGCGTGACGTGTTCGCGTTCCAGGCCGCGCGGCGGTTGGCGGTGCTCGATGCCGAGCAGGAAGGGCTGGTCTTTGGCCGGCTCGACCGGACTGATGGCGAGGTGCGTTACGTCGGCCGAATTGGCGTTCGCGATGCCGACTATGAGCCCCTGGTCATCGACTGGAGAGCACCTGCGGCAGAACCGTTCTACCGCGCTACCCCTAGCGATCCGATGAACGTGATCCGCCGCCGAGTACTGCACTGCCGCGGCAACCGGGTAGTGGGAATTGAAGACGATCTTCTGGATGGCGAACACGCCGATCACGAATTGGTGGTGATCGGAGAAGGCGCACTGCTGGCTGCCCTTACCCGCGCTCGTGATCACACCATGCGGGACATCGTCGCCACCATCCAAGCCGAGCAGGATGAAGCGATCCGTGCGCCGTACCAGGGCTTCACCATGATCTCCGGCGGACCCGGGACCGGAAAGACAGTCGTGGCCCTGCACCGGGCCGCGTACCTGCTCTATTCCAACCGCCGGCGCTTTGAATCCGGCGGTGTCTTGGTGGTTGGGCCAAGCCGGGTCTTTATGAATTACATCGCCCGGGTGCTGCCGTCCCTCGGTGAAGACTCGGTTACGCTGCGTCCAATCGGCGCGGTCGCATCTGATGTCGTTCGGATCACTGGTGATCGCAACGATGATCCGCAATCAGCGGCAATCAAGGGCAGCCTGCGGATGGTGAAGGTCTTGCGCCGATTGGTGCAGGAGCCTCCGCAAGAAGTGCCCCTCGAGCTGCGGATCACCGTAAACGGCAGCGTGCTGATGCTGCCTGCCGAAACACTGGCACGGATCCGTTCCCAGGTTCTTGCCCATCACAAGCTCAACACCGGTCGCGATGCAGTGGAGAAGGAGCTGCTGAACGCGCTCTGGCGGGTATCGCGACCGGACTCAGATGATGTGCTTGATCATGATCACGAGCTGGAGGAGTTCGGTGACCGGGTTTCCGAACTGGCCTCGTTCCGAATGTTTCTGAATGCCTGGTGGCCGGCCATCAGTGCGCCCCAAGCGCTATCTCGGCTCGCTGACGTCGAGCTGCTGAAGCGAATCTCGGCCTCGATTTTGTCCAGCGCGGAGTGTGAGCTGCTCAGCGCGAGCTACCGGGCGGCGACGGATTGGACGGCAGCCGACGGCGCTTTGCTTGACGAGCTGGTGCATCTCCTCGGTCCCGTGCCGTTCCAGGCCGAGCAGGAAGTGCCGGGCCTGGCTGATCTTGACTCCGCAGAGGTTCCAGAGGTGTTCACAACCGCGGATCTGCTTTCTCAGATCCGCGAACAGGATCCCTTCGAGCTTCCGCATGAGACTTATGCCCACGTACTGGTCGACGAGGCGCAAGATGTCAGTCCAATGCAGTGGCGGATGCTCAGACGACGCGGCGCCAGCGCCAGCTGGACTATTGTCGGCGATCCAGCGCAGAGCTCCTTGATCGACACCGAGGAAGCCAATCGGGCAATCGAGGAGATCATCGGCACTTCACCGGTACGGCACTTCCGACTGAGCACCAACTATCGCAGCCCATCCGAGGTCTTTGATCTGGCCGCGAAGGTCGTGGTTGCCGACTTCCCAGACGCCGATCTCCCAACCGCGGTACGTTCAACCGGCCGGGAGCCGCAGCTGCTGTTGCCCACAGATGCTGCGCCGGAGAATCCGACAGTTTCAGCAGCCATGATCAACGTCGTGCGGTCACTGCTGGCCGAGGTGGAAGGCACGGTTGGTGTGATCTGTCCTCCGTCCAGCAAGGATGAACTAGCCGCTCACTTTGACCAGGCCCGACTTCCGGGCGCCGAACGAGTTGTGGTGATCACCGCCCAGCAGGCCAAGGGCCTGGAGTACGACGCTGTCCTGGTGATCACTCCGGATGAGATCGTGGCAGAGTCACCGGGCGGCGTACGAGCCCTGTATGTGGCACTCACCCGGCCAACCCAGCGCTTGGTTACGCTCGACTCCGCACCCGATGCAGGTTGGCGTAAATCTCTCGAGTAGCCCGGGAACGGTTCTGGGTAAAGAAATGCAGCCCAGGTGCGCCGCGGCTCAACAACTCCTCTGATAGCTCGGTGCCGATCTGGATCCCTACCCGCCGAACTTGATCATCATCGTCGGCGACCTCGTTGATCCGATCCGTCACCGACTTAGGCAATGCCGCACCGGACAGCTCCGCGAACCTGACCACCTGGCGAACGTTGGTGATCGGCATGATTCCCGGAATGATCGGAATGTCGCAGCCCAGTGCCCGGACTCGGGCAACCAGAGCAAAATAGTCATCGGCGGTGAAGAACAACTGAGTGATCGCGAAACTGGCTCCGGCCTCTGCCTTTGCCACCAGCACCCGGGCGTCAAGATCAAAGTCTTTTCGCTCCGGATGCGCATCGGGGAACGCTGCGACTCCGACGCAAAAGTCGCCCAGCTCTCGGACCATCGCCACTAGCTCGGTTGCGTTCATGAGCCCCTCCGGATGAGGCACCCATGGCACCGTAGGGCCACCAGGCATGTCGCCGCGAATCGCGAGTATGTGATGAATGCCGGCCGCCGCGTACCAGCCGATTACCCGCCGCAGCTGATCACGACTTTGGCTGGCGCAGGTCAGGTGAGCCATCGACCGGAGGGTGGTGTGCAACGCGATGGCCTCCGTGGCCTTGATGGTGCGCTCCCTGGTTGAGCCACTGGCACCGTAGGTCACCGAAACGAAGTCGGGACCCAACGACTCCAGCTCGCGAACCGCCTGCCAAAGCTGGCGCTGCTGGATCTCGTCCTTCGGCGGGAAGAACTCAAAGGAGAACAGTGGTCGATTTCCTGCCGCCAGCAGATCCGCGATGCTGGGTATCCGCGGGCGCCAGAGACGATCGCGGCCCGGCATGCGAACACCCTAAGGACGAGTTCATAGCGGGGGTTCGTAGGCTCAGCATGTGGTCAACAAACCGCTGGTAACGAGCGCGGAGGCCGTGCTGGATCCGCCGGCGCCATTATCACAGGCGTTCCGGGATGTGGTATCGGCAGAGATCAGCGCGTTCCTCACCGAGCAATCAGCGGTGCTCGACTCGATGGGACCCGAACTTGTCCCGGTGCATCTGATGGCCAGCCAGATGCTATGCGGTGGCAAGCGCATGCGACCGGCGTTCTGCGTCTGGGGTTATGTCGCCGCTGCCGGGATCCCGTCAGATGAGGATCTCAAGCCGCTGCTGGCCGCGGCAGGAAGCCTCGATGTGCTCCATGTGAGTGCTCTGGTACACGACGATCTGATGGATTCGTCCGACCTGCGCCGGGGGCGTCCTGCCGCTCATCGCCAGTTTGAAGCACTGCATGCCAACGCCGGTTGGTTGGGCGACTCTGCTGCCTTCGGCAAGGCGGGCGCGATCCTGCTTGGCGATCTGCTGGTCATGTGGTCGGCCCAGATGCTGCACGGTGCTGGCTTAGAGCAGTCGGCTTTGGAGCGTGCCCTGCCGATCGTCGAGGCGATGCGTACCGAGGTGACGTGTGGCCAGTACCTCGACATGGTGGCTCAGGCTCATCCGCTGCGTCAGCGAGCGCCGGCAATCGGCTCACTTCGGCCAACTATCGAGCTGGCGCTAGACGATGCCAGCCGAGTTGTGGAGTACAAGGCTGCGCGTTACACCGTGCAACGCCCGTGCCAGATCGGCGCGGCGCTGGCTGGCGGTGACGACGAACTGTACTTTGCGCTCGGTGCGTACGGCTCACCGCTGGGCCGAGCATTCCAGTTCCGCGACGACTTGCTGGGCGTTTTCGGGGATCCGCAGATCACCGGCAAGCCAGCCGGAGATGATCTTCGTGAGGGTAAGCGTACGGTGCTCGTT
>DATFBI010000097.1:0-18298 GCA_035253925.1 Propionibacteriaceae bacterium | reverse complement strand
CGTAGTCGTACCAGGGCTGTATCTGGGCCTCTAGTTCCTCGGGTGTCGCGTTGGCCATTGCCTCCGCCGCGGCTGCTTCGTCGTTGTAGATCAGCAGCAGGTACTTCATGCGCCCTCCTTGCGCTCCGGGCGGTCCTCTCCGCCCTCTCAGCCTATTGACGAATGAGGAAACCATTCCTCGACAGGTGGCCAGGCCAAACTCATTGCCAAGCGACCGAGCCATCATTAAGGCATGGCTGAATCAAGCTCAGTGCCTGGCCCCCGCGGGTCACGTTGGCTGGGCATGGGTCCGGAGCTGCGGCGCGACCAGCTCGGCACGTTCGAGCGAGCGGTGGCCGAGTACGGAGATGTGGTGCGGCTTGTCGTGGGGCCGCCGGGACTGCGCCGTGAGCTCTATCTCGTGACTCACCCAGATGGCGTGGAACAAGTGCTGGCTGGCGATCCGGACGGCTACTCGAAGAACACGCCTATCTACGAGGAGGTCGCCGCATACCTCGGCAACGGCCTGCTCACCAGCGGCGGCGCGCGCTGGCGCCAGCAGCGCCGCACGGTTGCGCCGATGTTCTCCCACCGGCGCATCGACACCTATATCGAGGTGATGGCCGACGAGGCCGTGCGCCTGGCAGATCGGTGCGGCGTCGCTGCGGCCGCCGGCGAGTCTGTCGAAATCAACGCCGAGATGGTTGATTACACGCTGCGTACGGTGGGCCGGCTGCTCTTCGGTGCCGATGTCGAGGACGCCGTGCCGGTCATCCGGGCGACATTCCCGGTGCTGAACGAGCACATACGACGGCGCGGCATGAGCCCGCTACGGCTTTCGCGGCGCTTGCCGACCCCGGCGGAGGTCCGTGCGGCCAGGGCCCAGCGCACGCTGTACAGCATCGTCGACGAGATCATCGATCGGCGATCCGACGCGTCGGCCGATTTGATTGCTCCGCTCGCTTCGGTCGCGCCGGCCGGTCGTGATCTGATCTCACTGCTGCTCGCAGCCCGCGATCCGGAGACGGGCAAGCCGATGAGCCAGCAAGAAATCCGGGACCAGGTTTTGATCTTCCTGCTGGCAGGCCACGAGACCACCTCTATAGCGCTGACATTCACGCTGCACCTGCTGGGTTGCCATCCTGATGTGCAAGCGGCTGTGCACCGTGAGATCACCGAGGTGGTTGGGGGTCGTACGCCGCAAACCGAAGACATTCCCCGGCTGACCTTCACCGAGATGGCCATAAAGGAGGCGATGCGCCTCTACCCACCGGCGTATTCGCTCGGCAGGATCGCCGAACACGAGGCGATCATTGGGGGCTACCGCATCCCAGCGGGGTCCATCATCCTGCTCAGCCAGTGGACCACCCACCGGCGTCCTGACCTCTGGCCCGAACCGCAGCGGTTTGATCCCACGCGCTTCACACCGGCTGCTGAGCAGGCCCGTCCGCGATACGCCTACTTCCCGTTCGCCGGTGGCCTCCGAGGCTGCATCGGGGGTCACTTCGCGATGATGGAGGCGATCATCGCAATCGCCACGCTCCTGGCGCGGTTTTCGGTGATCTCCGAGTCGCCCGACATTCCGCTGCTCACCGGCATCACGCTAAGACCCGCCGGTCCGGTCCGCTGTCGGCTCGATCTCCGGAAACCCGAAGAAGCGCACTATCTCGGCGCTGGCGTCCGGGGCTAAAGGATCGGTGTAGGAGCAACCCTTGGTACCGCCGAACCAGGCGTGCCCGGCCCCGTGCACGATCCAAAGCTCGAGGAGCACATCGGTGTCAGCCTCATAGATGGTCCGCGTATAGGACCGCCCACCGGGAACCTGTCCCTGCGTCGCCGTTACGCCGTTACCTGCGGTGGCCGTCGGATCAACTCCAAGTCGCTGCTTGCTGATGTGGCTGGCATTGACAACGTTGACGATCTGATCACGGTCACCGTGAAAAACGATCAGAGGCATCCGCAATGCCGAGTCTTGCTGTGAGGGCAGATTTTCGCCGCGCATGAGCGCAAACGCGGACTGGACGTCGTACGCAGCACCATAAGGCAACCCGGAATGCACGCCAGCGGCTGCATAGAGGTCCGGGTACGTCGCCGCCATAACGGTCGCCATGGCACCACCGGCTGAGAAGCCAACAATGAAGACCCGGTTTCGATCGGCACCGTAGTCACTGATGACCTGCTCGGTGATACCTGCGATTAGAGCGGGCTCACCATTGCCGGTGCGTTGGTCCTGGGGCCGGAACCAGTTCCAGTACCGCATGGGATTTGCCCCGGCATCTTGGTCGGGATAGACGACTAGAAAGTGATGCAGATCCGCAAGCTTGTTCATAGCTGTCCCGGCGGCATAGTCCTGCACCGCCTGGGTTCCACCATGGAGCATGACGATGATCGGTACCCCCTCGGTAGGGCAACCAGGCGGCACGTAGACCAGATATCGCCTGGCGCCGGAGCCGTTCTTATACGTCCTGTCGACAAGATCGCCAGCCCCAAGACTGCCGCGCGGCGGGGCCTGACCCTGCAACATTTCGGGCCGCTGTAGCGGCAGCTGCGGGCCCTGCACGTTCGGCAGCACCTTCCGAAGAGGCTCGGCGACCCGGCTCAATCGATTCAGCAGGTCGATATCGGGGGAGGAACTGGACCTTGAGCTCGACTCACCAGACTTTGAACTCGAGCCCAGTGTCTGTTGGATGAGGTCCGTTGCCTCGGCAAGGCGTCCTGCTTTGGTGAGGTTCAGTGCTTGAACCATTCGGTCTTGATCGAGACCAATCATGTGCATACTCCTTCGGCTGGATTAGCTATCGAATGCGTTCCCGCAATGCGTCTTTCACTGCGGCACTTGCCCGGAATGCGCCCAGAACCTCGACCGATTCGATAGTTGCGAGCGCCAGATCCGGAGTCACATCGTCGGCGATTGTGGCGAGGCCAAGGACACGGATCTGTAGCTGACGGCCGGCAGCGCGCAGCTCTTCCAACTGCTGACGCGTATAGTTCTCAAGACCCAAGACCATCGTCTTGCGTTCCACCGTTTTCTGCAGCGTCGGGCCGTGAGCAGCCAGTTGGGCGCGTATCGCGGTACGAAGAAAATCGGTGCGGTTCGCATAGAAACCTTCTTGCACGAGTAGGTCGATCTGGCCCAAATCCACCAAACCAAGATTTAGGGTGATCTTCTCAGTCTTTTCTGCTTCTGCCATCTTGCTACCATCCTATCACCATCCGACGGGATGGCAAATCACCTCAGATGCGGCGCCAGGGAGGCTCACCGAGGGCCCGTGCGGAGCCAGTCCGCAGGCCGCTGACGCGAGGAAGAACACCGTGACACCGATGCGGAAGGTAGTCACACCGCCGAACCTGTCACCGAGCTTGCCTCCGGGCGACGAGCGTGGCCATGGCTAGCACATAAGCGTTCACCGCCCACTGTTGCCCAGTGGACGACAGTGGCAGCTGATGGCTCATCGACGGCAGTGCCACAGTCACAACCGTTTGGTCGAGCATGATCATCGAGAGCGAGCCGGTCATAGCCACCAGTACCAGCCATCGTTGCTCCGCGGGTTCGGAGCCACGGTTTGAACAGTTCCAACGGTCATAGCCGAAAGGTTGCCCGGTGCCGCTCTCGCAGTACTCTCACGCCGCTCTCGCGTGTGATTGAGTCCTGCCATGGCCGAATCCCCTTCGACAGACTTCACGGTGCGTCCCATAGGGCGCGTAGCGAGTCCGCTCGTCTCAACTGCCGATGCGCCGCGGCAGGGTGATGAAGGTGCGCCGGACGCTTACTTGATCTTGAAATCTGATGTTCAGGCTGGCCTGGACGGCATCGCGGTCGGTGACGCGATCATCGTTCTGACCTGGCTACATCAGGCTGACCGGAGCATTCTGAGGGTCCATCCGCGCGATGATCTGAGTCGACCCGAGGAAGGCGTTTTCAATACTCGATCATCAAGCCGGCCGAATCCGATTGGCCTGCATCGGGTACGGGTCCTCGGGATAGATGGATTACGCGTGCACGTCAGCGGCCTGGAAGCGATTGACGGAACGCCGATCGTTGACCTGAAGCCGGTTATCGGCGGTATCGAGGAACGCTAGCCGCTCAGCCCACCGCGGATGTCGTAACCGCCCGCAGCACACCGTTCACGAACGCCGGAGATTCCTCAGTTGACAGGTCGGAGACCAGCTGCACCGCTTCGGCGACGGCGACTGCGTCGGGCACCTCGCCATGGTCGATCTCGTACACCGCAATCCGCAGCGCATTGCGATCCACCCGAGGCATCCGCGGCAACGTCCAGCCAGCAGCCAGGCAGGCGCTGATCCGCGCATCGATCTCTGCTGCGTGGGCGGTTACCCCGCGGACCAATTCGGCTGTGTACTCGCGCACCGGCGGCTTTCCGGCAGCGATGCGCTCCTCCAGGGTTGCTACCGGATCTGTGTCACGCAGCTCGGCTTCGAACAAGATGTCCAGCGCCCGCTTCCGGGCCTTGCTACGCGACGAGCTGGCATTCATGATCAGCTGCCGACACGGCCTAGATACGCACCACTCCGGGTGTCCACTTTGACCTTTTCGCCGGTGGTTAGGAAGAGCGGAACCTGAATTTGCAGCCCTGTTTCAACGGTTGCTGGCTTGGTACCACCAGTGCTGCGATCACCCTGCAAGCCGGGCTCGGTGTAGGTGATCACAAGTTCTACGGAGGCCGGCAGCTCAATGTAGAGCGGGGTGCCATTGTGCAGGGCTACTGTTGCGATCTGTTCTTCGAGTAGGTAGTTCTTGGCGTCGCCAACCGTCGCGTCCGGGATAGTCAGCTGGTCGTAGGTGCTGGTGTCCATGAATACAAAGCCAGAACCGTCGTGGTAGAGGTACTGCATGTCCCGCCGGTCAACGTTGGCGGTGTCGACCTTGGTGTCAGCGTTGAACGTCTTGTCGACGACCTTGCCGGACAACACATGCTTGAGCTTGGTGCGGACGACGGTGTTGCCCTTGCCGGGCTTGTGGTGCTGAAACCAGACAACGGACCACAACTGCCCGTCCAAGTCCAACACCATGCCGTTCTTCAGATCATTCGTCGACGCCACGAATCCTTCTTTCTTGCCGCTCGCGCAATGCCGACGCTCGCGGCTTCATATGCTTCGTCCTCAATTGGCAGCCGCCCAGTTTAGACCCAAGCGGTAGTGGTCAGACGACGCTGAAACCTGGCCTGAGGGTGGCTCTGCCGGTTAGTGCCAACATCATCTCGATGCCACGGCCAAGCAACACGGCACTGGTGGCCGCGACTCTGGCGACCTCACTCAGCAACTGGTCACTGAACTCCGGTCCGTCGATGTCGGATACCGCCGCGGCAATATCGAGGCTGTGCACTACCAGCTCGAAGCTCCGTGTTGGCAGATAGTTCTCCAGTCTCATGCCTCCGGCTGCAGTGTTGATCAACGGATTGCCAACGGTTTTCAGCAGCGCAGGTACCCGCCCGACCAGCGCATCCACGACCTCGGCGGGACTGTCTCCAAGCGCCTTTCCCGCCGCCACACCTCGGCCAACCACGCTTTCCGGGTCAATCCCCGAGATAGCTACGTAGTAGGCCGCAGCGGTAGGCAACTCTTCGGCTTCGGCAGGCTGATCTAGGTATGTCTCGACTGTTATCAGTGATCGAGAAGTGTGCCCAACCAGGGAACGTAGGTTCCACTGCCCCAGCCCGGGGCTGTCCCAGCGGTCGCCCGGGATGCTGCGAACCAGATCGGCGAAGGCCTGCGCAGCCTCCGCAAAGGTGTCTCGCACGTCGGGTTCGCTCCATACCGCGGTCATGCTCGACCCCCTTTTAGTGCGCTGCTACCGTGCCACGGCAGCGTACGCGGCGCGCAGCAGGTCCTCGCTCGGTGCTGCCAGAATCTCCGCGCTGGCTAGCCCGTTCAAGATCACGAATCGCAGCATTGCACCCCGCGCCTTCTTGTCGAGCGCCATAGTGTGCAGAAGATCATCAAAGGCGTCAGCCGGATAGCTGGTCGGCAGACCGACGCTGGACAACGCCTCCCGGTGCCGGGCAGCCGTCGGCTGGTCCAGTCGGCCGGCCAGCCTGGCCAACTCGGCGACAAAGACCATGCCGACACTGATAGCGTCCCCGTGGCGCCAGCCGAAATGCTCCCGACGCTCGATCGCGTGACCAAGTGTGTGGCCATAGTTGAGAAGCTCTCGACCTAACGCAGATCCACTCGATCTGGTCTCGCGTAGGTCAGCGCTGACAATTCGAGCTTTCACTGAAACGGCCCGCTCGACCAGCTCCCGGAGCATTGCCGAATCAGCACTCACCGCCGCCGCAGGGTCTGATTCGATCATGGTCAAGATCGCCGGATCGGCAATGAAGCCGCATTTGATCACCTCAGCTAGACCGGAAACCAGATCTGGCGCCGGCAATGTGGCGAGTGCAGCAAGATCACAAACGACACCGACCGGCTCGTAGAAGCAGCCGACCAGGTTCTTGCCTTCTGCGGTGTTGATCGCGGTTTTGCCGCCCACCGCGGCATCGACCATGCCCAGCAAGGTGCTCGGAACCATGACTACGCGTACTCCGCGCAGCCAGGTCGCGGCCACGAACCCGGCCAGGTCAGTCGTGGCGCCGCCACCGAGGCCGATGATCGCGTCAGAGCGCGTAAAGCCGGCGTTCCCTAGGATCGACCAGCAACGTTCGGCTACTGCAATGGTCTTCGCGGCCTCGGCATCCGGTACATCGATGAGAATCGGCTCCATGCCAGCGGTGCTCAGCACATGCACCAGGCGCTCCGCCGTCTTGATCAGCGCCGGCGGATGCAGCACCGCCACCCGTTGCACGCCGGGGCCCAGCTGAGCAGGCACCTCCGCCAACAGGTCGTAACCGATGAGCACCTGATAGGGCCGCTCTGCTGTGACAGCAATCCGGGTCGGCTCAGTGCTGGATGGCATGAGCGTTCATGATCATCTTCACGATCTCGGCTGGTGTGGTGTTGTCGGTGTCGAGGACTTCGGTACTCACCTCTCGGTAAAGGGCAGCTCGCTCGTCGAGCAGCTTCCGCAACTGACCCCGGACATTGCCGAGGAGCAACGGGCGCGCCGTATCTAGCCCGACGCGCTTCACCGACTGGGCCAAACCGACCTTCAGCCAGACCACTCGATGATCACGTAGTGCAGCCCGGGTGGTTGCCGAGAGCACTGCCCCACCGCCAAGCGACAAGACACCAGGCAGCGGCAGCAGTTCGGCAGTGACCTGTTCCTCCAGGGCTCGGAAGGCCGCCTCTCCGTCGTCGGTAAAGATCTCTGCTATCGATTTTCCGGTCCGCTCGACGATCACTGCGTCCACGTCGCGGAAAGTTACGCCCAGCCGTTCGGCGAGCAGCGCTCCAACGGTGCTCTTTCCCGCGCCGGGGGCGCCGACAAGGACTATCGGCCCGGTCATAGGTGTGGCCGCACCTGGAGTCCGCGATCGGCCAGCTGCTTGAGATAGCTCTCACAGTTGCGCCTGGTTTCGGCGACAGAGTCGCCGCCGAACTTCTCCAAAGCTGCGTTGGCGATCACCAGTGCGACCATCGCCTCTGCGACAACCCCTGCCGCCGGCACCGCGCACACATCGGAGCGCTGGTGATGAGCTACTGCCGGCTCGCCTGTCGAAGTGTCCACCGTGCGGAGAGCCCGCGGCACCGTCGAAATCGGTTTCATAGCAGCGCGTACTCGCAGTACTTCCCCGGTGCTCATGCCACCCTCGGTGCCACCAGAGCGATGTGAGGCCCGGGCGATGCCTCCTTCACCGGGCACGATCTCATCGTGGGCGGCGCTGCCACGGCTGCGCGCCAGCTCAAATCCGTCACCAATCCCCACACCCTTGATCGCCTGAATTCCCATCAGCGCTCCCGCCAGTTGTGCATCCAAGCGGCGATCCCAGTGAACGTGCGAACCCAGACCAGGCGGCAGGCCCCAGACAACGACCTCAACCACACCGCCGAGTGTGTCTCCATCCTTTTGCGCTTCCTCCACCTCAGCGACCATCTCAGCGCTCGCTGCCGGACTGAAGCAGCGCACCGGATCCTCATCGATCATGGCCAGGTCGATAGCAGTCGGGATCACCCCGGCAGGCGCGCGAGCCTTACCGAGCTCAACCACGTGACTCAGCACGCTAACGCCCAGCGTCTGCTGCAAGAACGCGTGGGCCACCCGCCCCAGCGCCACCCTCGCGGCAGTCTCTCGAGCACTGGCCCGCTCCAGCACGGGACGCGATTCGGAGAAGTCATACTTCTGCATCCCCACAAGATCGGCGTGACCCGGTCGCGGTCGGGTCAGCGCCGCGTTGCGCGCCTGTCCTTCAAGCTCCTCCGCTGATACCGGATCCGCGGCCATCACTGTCTGCCACTTGGGCCATTCGGTGTTCGCCACCTGGATGGCGATCGGGCCGCCTTGGGTCTGGCCATGACGGATGCCGCCCAGGATGGTGACTGCATCGGCCTCGAACTTCATCCGGGCACCGCGGCCAAACCCAAGCCGGCGGCGAGCCAGAGCCTCGGCAATGTCGCCGCTGGTAATGGCCACATGGGCCGGCAAACCCTCCAGGATTGCCACCAGCGCTGGACCGTGTGATTCGCCAGCGGTGAGCCATCTGAGCATGATCAGCAGTCTTCCACGGACTCGGCAGGGAGTGCGGCGTACAGGACCTCCGCGGGGACCGTGCGGCCAGTCATCAATTCGATTTGGAGCAACGCCTGGCCGATGAGCAAGTCCCGGCCGCTAATAACAGTGGAACCAGCACGCTGAGCGGCAGTGGCAAGGATGGTCGGCCAGGGATCGTAGATGACATCAACAATGACCGGGGCACTGTCGATGACGGCATCGGCAATCGAGTCAGCCGCGCCCGAGACCACGGTTGAGATCACCAGGTCGGCCTTGGACAGCTGACTTGACCATGGTCTGATGTCGAGCTTGACGCCCAACAGGTCGCCCAGTGCCCGCAGCGGTTCGGCACGAGCCGGCGTACGCGCCATAACGGTCACGTGCTGCGCGCCGAGTTGGGTGGCGGCGATGAGCGCAGCCCGCGCGGTTGCCCCGGCGCCAACGATGCTCACCCGCGGATGTGGCGGCGCGGCTACCCGGCCAACGGCCCAGGTAAAACCGCTCACGTCGGTGTTATAGACGTACCGCTTGCCGCCCTCCAAGATCAGCGTGTTGCCGGCGCCGGCCAGCTGGGCCAGCCCGTCTACCTCACCAAGTTGCAGAACGGCAATTTTGAGCGGCATCGTCAAGCTGAGGCCCCGCCAAGATGGGTCAAGCTCCGAGACGAACTGCGCCAGTCGCTGTTCGTCAACCTCGACGCGGTCGTAGGTCCAGTTCAGGCCCAGTTGGACATACGCCGCGCGGTGCAGTGCCGGCGAAAGTGAATGCTCGATCGGCGAACCGAGAACGGCGCAGCGACGGTTGCCGGCAAGCGTGCTGTTGTCAGCCGCCACACCGGCCAGGGTGGGACTGGCACCAGGCCTGGAACTCCGCCACATACTTATCGTGCTCCTCCGCCGTCTCAGCAAACTTGGTTTCTCCGCTGTCCAGATTGACTGTCACGAAGTAGAGCCATCTGCCCTTGGCCGGGTTGACTGCGGCCTCCAAAGCTGCCTTGCCGGGGGCCGAGATGGGCCCTGGTGGCAGGCCCTTGTAGCGGTAGGTGTTGTACTTCGACTTGCTCCTCCGGTCTCGAGCAGTCGTCGTCGTCGTTTTCAGCTTCTCGGCGTACGCCACGGTGGAGTCAAGATCAAGTTTCTGATCCTCTGCCAGCCTGTTGTAGATCACCCGGGCGACCTTCGGGCGGTACTCCTCCTTGTTCACCTCGCGTTCGATGATGCTGGCCACAATGAGCGCCTCGTACGATGTCAGCTTGAGTTTCTTCGCTGCCGCGTCAAATTCGATCTCCCGTGTCACGGACTTGTACTGGCTGACCATCTGCTTCAGGGTCGACGTCGCCGTCGAGTCCGCGGTCAGTTCGTAAGTATCGGGGAAGAGGAAGCCTTCTGGTCGATTCTTCGCGTACTTGGGCAATTTGAGCGCCTTCGGATTGTCCAAGGCTCGCTCAAAAGCCGATTTCTTGATCTTGGTGCCTTTTACTAATGCATCTACCTGAGCGCTAAGCCGGAGTCCTTCCGGGATAGTGAACTGCAGGCGGATCTTCGAGCTACCCGGATTGATCAGCAGCCGAAGTGCATCAATGGCCTGCATCTGGGTTTTCATCAGATACCTGCCGGCTTGAACACTGGTCGCCCGCTCCTCTGAGCGCACTGCTCTGTCCCAGGCTTTCTTGGACTTAACAACATCTTTTTCGACGAGAATGCCGCCGATCACATCCAACGAGGCGCCCTCCGGAACGTCGAGGACGATCTTGGCGTTGCCAGGCCCCGGATAGTCGGGAATCTCACCAAAGGTGGACAAGAACGTGCTGGTCTTGTCCCAGACGAAGTAGCCACCAAGAAACAAGACAGCGGCGGCCACCACGACGGCGAGGCAACCCTTGCCAGTCCGGATCATCTCTTTGGACTGGCTCGGCTGGACCTCTGGGTCGAGCATCGATGACACGCTTGGTGATCTCCCTTAGGTCTGCAGAGGCCTCTCCTGCCATGAGCCGCCAGGGAGGTCCGGCCCGCCGGTGACCGGGCCGCCAGGAGCTGATACTAACTCCCCTGGAGGCAGTCCCCGCGAATGCTCGTAGGCCAAGGCGTGCTCCAGAATGGCGACCGCAGCTGCTGCGTCAATGATTTCCCGCTGCTTTTTGACCGGCCTGCCGGCCTCGGAGAGTCGCTGCGAAGCCGTAACCGTCGTTAGCCGCTCATCTATCAGCCGCACCGGCGTGCGTATCGCCTCGGCTAATCGCAGTGCCCGCTCCCGGGCCTTGGCTGCCGCCGGACCTTCGCCCCCACGAAGCCTTCGCGGAAACCCAACGAATACCTCAATCGGCTCACATTCGGTCACAATCGCCGTCAGCTCAGCTATCTCGTCGGCACCTGCCTGAACGGTTCTTAGTGGATAGGCCAGCACACCGTCTCTGTCGCATGCCGCGACCCCAATCCGCGCATCTCCCCAGTCGAGCGCCAGACGTACGCCCTGCCGCATATGCCGTGCATCCTCGGGCTCAGGACTGCAGCCTGTGGCCGATGGCGTACTCCACGGCCTTCAGTGCGTCGTCGGCACGTGCACCGTCGGTACCGCCGCCCTGACCGATGTCGGGCTTGCCGCCGCCACGACCACCAAGTGTCTCGGCTGCAACGCGTACTAGCTCACCTGCGTCAAGACCGCGATCACGGGCACCCTCGGTCGTGACGATCACCACGCTGGGCTTGTCGACTGGTCCACCGACGACCGCGACCACCGATGGTGCGTTCTGCATTCGGTTGCGGATTTCCAGTGCCAGGGTTCGCAGGTCGTTGCCGGATACGCCGTCGGCACGGTGGGCGATGTAGCCAACGCCCCACATGTCATGGCTCTTCGCGACGATGCTTGCCACATCTGACAACACAGTTTGGCTCTTCAGGTCGGCAATCTGTTTTTCGGCTGCTTTCAGCTGCGCAAGCAACTTGTTGATTCGATCAGGCAGCTGCTCGGGCTGCACCTTGAGCGCCTCGCTGAGTCCCATGACCAGCGATCGCTCCTTGGCGAGGTACCGGAACGCCTCAATGCCGACAAACGCCTCGACGCGACGGACGCCCGATCCAACACTGGACTCGCCGGTCATGGTGACTAGCCCGATCTGTGAGGTGTGTTGCACATGGGTGCCGCCGCACAGCTCCCGCGACCACGGACCGCCCATCTCGACGACGCGTACCGCCTGCTCGTCGTAGGTCTCGCCGAAGAGCGCCAACGCTCCAATCTCGCGCGCCTTAGTAAGCGGCATGATCGTCGCACTGACGTTCAGATCTTTCCGGATCGCCTGGTTCGCCGCTTCCTCGACGTCGGCCCGTACTTGCTGGCTTAGGCCGCTTTGCCAGGCGAAGTCCAGCCGCAGGTAGCCCGGTTTGTTGTACGAGCCGCTCTGCAACGCCGTCGGACCGAGCACCTGCCGAAGCGCGGCATGCATGACATGGGTGCCCGAGTGTGCCTGGCAGGCTCCAATCCGCCATTCACCATCAACGGCTGCCAGCACCTGTGCGCCGCTGAGCAGCTCGCCCTGCTTGACACGGACCCGATGCACGATCAGGCCCTTTACTGGGCGCTGGACATCAACAACTTCAAGCTCCACACCGTCGCCGATGATCCGACCGGCGTCAGAGTCCTGGCCGCCAGATTCGGCGTAGAACGGCGTCTGCTCCAACACCACCTCGACCACATCACCCTCTTCGGCGGCCTCAGCGAGCATGCCGTCAACGACGATGCCGCGAACCTTCGACTCGGTGCTGAGCTCGGTATAGCCAGTGAATGGCGTTGGTCCGGCTGCCCGCAGCTCACGGTAGATTTCCACCGCTTGAGCACCAGCCTTCTTGGCTTTCGCGTCGGCTTTGGCGCGATCCTTCTGCTCCTGCATCAACTGCCGGAAGCCTGCTTCATCGACGCTGAGGCCCTGCTCGTCTGCCATCTCCAGGGTGAGGTCGATCGGGAAGCCGTACGTGTCGTGCAGCTGGAAGGCCCGCTCACTGCTCAGCACGGTCTGGTGCTGGCTCTTGGCGTCCGCTACCGCGAGGTCAAAGATCTGGGTGCCGGTAGCCAACGTGCGCCGGAAGGCGTCCTCCTCCGCGTATGCGATTTGAGAGATGCGCGGCCAGTCGGAGGCGACTTCGGGATAGGACTCAGCCATTAGGTCGCGACTGACTGGCAACAGCTCGGGGAACACCGGCTCCATGACGCCAAGCAAGCGCATGGCCCGTACTACTCGGCGCAGCAGCCGGCGCAGTACGTAACCGCGGGCCTCATTGCCGGGCGTTACGCCGTCAGTGATCAACATCAGCCCGGATCGAATGTGGTCGGCGACTACACGCAGCCGAACGTCATCCTCATCGCGGTCGCCGTATCGCTTGCTAGCCAGCTGAGCGGCGCGGTCTATGACCGGATACACCTGGTCGATCTCGTAAAGGTTGTCTACGCCTTGCAATAGGTAGGCAACCCGTTCCAGTCCCATGCCGGTGTCGATGTTCTTACGCGGCAGCGGCCGTGCGACATCGAAGTCGTCCTTCTTCCGGATGACGGAGAGCTCCTCCTGCATGAAGACCAGATTCCAGATCTCCAGGAAGCGATCCTCGTCAACGATCGGTCCGCCATCCGGGCCATATTCCGGCCCCCGGTCGACCCAGATCTCGCTGCATGGCCCACCTGGGCCTGGAATGCCCATGTGCCAGTAGTTGTCGAGCAGGCCGCGTCGCTGGATCCGCTCCGGTGGCAGCCCGGCAATGCTCTGCCACAGGGCCGCCGCCTCGTCATCGGAGTGAAGTACTGTGACCCAGATCTTGTAAGGGTCGAAGCCGTAACCGCCACTTTCCTGCGATCCGGTGACCAGATCCCACGCGAACCGAATCGCTTCGGCTTTGAAGTAGTCACCGAAGGAGAAGTTTCCGTTCATCTGGAAGAACGTGGCGTGGCGGGTGGTTTTGCCGACCTCATCGATATCGAGAGTTCGGACGCACTTCTGAACGCTCGCCGCGCGATCGAACGGCGGTGTCTCGGCGCCGATGAAGTAGCGCTTGAAGGGAACCATGCCGGCATTGACGAACAACAGGGTCGGATCGTTGTAGAGCAAAGGTGCGGACGGCACCACTTCATGACGACGAGCTGCAAAGAAATCGAGGAAGCGGCGCCGAATCTCGGCGGTTTTCATGAGGTGTCCTTGGGTGGCTAGCGAGGAGGTTGTTCGTCGGGCAGGCCGAGCGTCTCGCGGAGCTCCGTTTCGCGCTCGGCCATTCCAGCTCGTAGCCGGTCGATGAATTCGCGGGCCGACTCGCCCACGCCACTAGCGGACTCCGCCACGCGTTGCCCGATCGCCTCCGGTCTGGCCCTCTTCAGGTAATCCCGGAGCTTCAGGTAAAGGAAGATCGCAACGCCGGCACCGATGAGAAACCAAAACAAGCGTCGGAACATCATGCGCTCCGCTTGGCCTTGCGGCGTGAGCCGTTGCCCTTGATGGCCTTCCGTACGCCATAGCTGAAGGCTGCCGTCTTCACCAGCGGCCCACCAAGCGTGGCCGAGAACAACTGGGTCATCTGTGCAGCATTCTCGGTGACGACAGTCGCGTTGCGGCTCACCCTGGCGGCGTCCTCGGTCACCAAGCTGAGTTTCACAAGCTCGTCGTTGGTGGCGCGTACCGTGCCGCGCAACTCGGTCAGAATCGGCACCGACTCGTGGCCGATGTCACGCACCGCGAGCCGAAGCTCCTCCAGTACCCGCCCGAGCTTAAGCAGCGGCACGGCCGTCAGTGCCACCAGGGCAACGAATGCAACGGCGGCGATCAGACCTGCGATCTCTCCTCCGGACATTGAATTTCCTTCTCGTTGTAAACGGTGCGGAAGCGCCCGCGCGCTGTGACTATGTGACCTTACCCTGCCTGGACCCAGGCAGGCCTCCGATTCCCAGCCCGCTATTCATCAGAGCGACCAAGTAGCTCCTCGATGCGTGCCAGCCTGGCCACAAGCGCTGCCTCGGCACCGTGCGCGGTCGGACTGTAGTACCGGGCATCAGCCAGCTCATTGGGAAGGTACTGCTGGGCAGCGATACCGTGCGGCTCGTCATGGGCGTACGCGTAATCCTGACCGTGTCCCAGCCGCTTGGCGCCGGCGTAGTGAGCGTCGCGCAGGTGCCGCGGCACCAGACCGATCCTGCCGGCGTTGACGTCATCAAGTGCGGCGTCGACGGCCTTGATTACCGCGTTCGACTTCGGCGCCAGTGCCAGCGCAATGACTGCTTGAGCTAGGTTGATTCGGCCTTCTGGCATCCCGATGAACTCAACGGCGTGGGCTGCCGCGACTGCCGTCGGCAGCGCGGTTGGGTCGGCCAAACCGATGTCTTCCGAGGCCAAGATCACCAGCCGCCGGGCGATGAAGCGGGGGTCCTCCCCGGCGGCAATCATTCGTGCCAGGTAGTGCAACGCCGCCTGGACGTCCGAGCCTCGAATCGACTTAATGAAAGCGCTGATCACGTCATAGTGCTGATCACCTGCTCGGTCGTAACGGACGGCTGCCCTGTCAACGGCTCGCTCGACAAGATCGGTAGTGATCAAGTTCTGGTCAATGGCCGCCGCTCCGGCGGCTGCCTCTTCGAGGAAGGTCAGGGCACGTCGGGCATCGGAGCCGGCCAGCCGGATGATCATGGCGCGGGCCTCCGCATCCAGTTGGTAGGCGCCAGCAAGACCACGGTCCTCACTCAGGGCACGATCCAGCAGAGTTTCGATGTCGTCATCGCAGAGCGGCTTGAGCGTCAGCAACAAAGATCGGGAGAGCAGCGGCGAGATCACTGAAAAACTGGGATTCTCCGTCGTTGCGGCGATCAGAGTGACCAACCGGTTCTCCACTGCGGGCAGCAGCACATCTTGCTGAGTCTTGGAGAAGCGATGCACCTCGTCGATAAACAACACAGTTTGTCGAGCCGTACGCAGATCGCGGCGGGCCTGGTCGAGCACCGCCCGAACCTCTTTCACGCCGGCAGTGACGGCAGACAACTCGACAAATCGTGAATCGCTTTGCTGTGAAACGACCGCAGCAATGGTTGTCTTGCCAACTCCCGGGGGTCCCCACAGAAAGACCGACATCGGCTCGCCGGCAGCCAACCTCCGAAGCGGTGAGCCTGGCGCCATCAAATGATCTTGGCCGAGAATCTCCTCGAGAGTGCGAGGTCGCATCCGTACCGCGAGTGGCAGCCCGGCGCGGCCGGTGTCGGCCAGGCTTCCGCTTGGTACGGCCGTCGAACCGCCGACGGTACCGCCGAAGAGATCCTCACTCATCGCCTGAGATCCTACGAACTCCGTCCCAACATAAGGAGCATGATGCCCGCCGTGAGTGAGCAAGAAGTAAGGGCCCTCTATGACAGGTTGATCGCGGCTTGGAACGATCATGACGGCGCCGCGATGGCGGCACCGTTCGCCGAGGACGGCGTAGTGATCGGATTCGATGGCAGCGTGAGTTCCGGTAGCCAGACCATCGGCATCGAGATGTCAAAGATCTTCGCCGATCACGAAACGGGACGTTATGCGGTAAAGGTTGAGACCGTTCGGGAATTGGGGCCGCATGCTGCGGTCTTGCGAGCGATTGCTGGACTAGTACCGCCCGGCCAGACTGCGATCAGGGCCGAGACGAATTCACATCAGACGCTCTTCGCCGAGAGGCAGCAGGGCCAATGGAAGATTGTGTTGTTCCAGAACACGCCGGCACAGTTCCATGGGCGCCCCGAGTTGGTCGAGAACATGACACGCGAGTTGCAGGCCGTCGCCGACTTCTAGGCCGTGACCGGATGGTTGGACTTAAAGATGTTGTCGGGGTCGTAGCGCTGCTTGACCTCCCGAAGGCGGCTGAGCACATCTGGCGGGAAGATCTTCGTTATGTCAAAGGCCTCCTCGACGAAGTTGAAGTAGCGGCCGGCGTCGTAGGGCTCGAGTGCGGCTTTGAAGGCGCCTAGCCAGGCGCGGTTTGGCGCCAAGGCCTCCGGCGCTGGGACGAACCCGACCCCGAAGGCGACAAAGGAGCCCGGCAGCGTGGCGAGCGCTCCGGCCCCCTGCGGTGCCCGTGACAGGGCGGCGCCACCGTGCCGCAATTCGACAGAGGCCAGTTGCGAGCCTGAACCTGCGCCGACAGCCTCGACCAGCGAGTCGATTGCCTCGGCCGGCAGTTCGTGGGTGAGCAGCGTCTCACTGGTGGCGGGCACCGGTGCCGGCGGGTCCATATGCAGATCCTCGATACCCCCGGGCGCCTGGGTCTGGACCGTATCCATATCGGCGCTGCCCAGCTCGCGTAGTGGTGCGACTAGCTCCTCACCGTCTGCAGGATCACCGCAATAGATCACCTCAAGCACGGTGAATGATTTGCCGCGTACGGGCTCTGGCACGTCCGGAATCGGCGGAAAATTCATCAGCCGACCGACCGACGTCATCTCTTCGGGCATTCCAGCCGTCCACTCACGCCAGCCCTGCAGAACCTCGTTCGCTTGTTCCGCAGGGAACAAGAGAGCGCCCGCGAAGATCTCACGCAACGGCAGCAGCTCAAACTCAAGTGCCGTCACGACACCGAAACTGCCACCGCCGCCCCGGAGCGCCCAGAACAGATCGGGTTCGTTTTCGGCATCGACTCGAAGCTGTTCGCCGCCGGCAGTAACTACTTCGATGGCGATGACTCGGTTGCAGGCAAGGCCGTGTTTGCGAGCGTAGAAGCTAACGCCGCCGCCAAGGCTATAGCCGGCGATGCCAACGTTTGGGGCGGAACCATGGAGTGCGGCAAAGCCCTGTTCCGACGCTTGAGAGACAAGATCGCCCCAGAGTGCTCCAGCACCGACCCGGGCTGTGCCGGCTTCAGCATCGATCTGGACGCCGCCGAGGCCTGCGGTACGCAACAGCACAGTATTCGCGAGCGAGCCAAGCGGCGCCGCATTATGTCCTGTTCGCTGCGCGGCAACCCGCTTTCCGTCGGCGGCGGCGGTGCGGACAACATCGCTCACCTCCTCGGCACTGCGGGGCACCGCAATGGCCGCAGGTTGTTGGTCGACCAGGATGTTGAAGGCAGCGCGCTCAAGGTTCCAGTTGGCGTCCTGGGCGGTCAAGAATGTCGCGGTCATACCTGTTCCCTTCACCTCGGGCGGCTGAGACCCCGGCGCCTAAATTTACTCGTCTCCGTTCAAATTGACGACGAGAAAAGTGCTTCGAGATTGGGCTCGCTCTCAGACCTCCGGTTGAACGTCGATTCCCGCCTCTTTACGCTGCTCGGGAGTGATCGGCGCCGGAGCGTCAGTGAGTGGGTCTACGCCGCCACCTGTCTTCGGGAAGGCGATGACGTCGCGGATGGAGTCGGTCCCGGACAGCAGCGTACAAATCCGATCCCATCCGAAGGCAATCCCGCCGTGCGGCGGAGGTCCGTAATTGAACGCCTCCAACAGGAATCCGAACTTCTCCTGCGCCTCTTCTTTCGGCAGCCCCATCACAGCGAACACTCTTTCCTGGATGTCGCGGCGGTGGATACGGATCGAGCCGCCGCCGATCTCGTTGCCATTACAAACGATGTCGTAGGCATACGCGAGCGCTGAGGCGGGATCACGGTCGAAGGTTTCCAGATCCTGCGGAGCGGTAAAGGCATGGTGTACGGCGGTCCAGGCACCGGCGCCAACGGTGACATCACCGGCCGCTAAGGCGACGGTCGCGGGTTCGAAGAGCGGGGCATCGAGTACCCA
>DATFBI010000096.1:0-2892 GCA_035253925.1 Propionibacteriaceae bacterium | reverse complement strand
GAGCTGGACCAATACGCAGTTTGTGTCTCAATCCAGCGACGAGCCTCAATCAGCGGCTGTATCCGCAGCACGCACACCTGGTGCCGACCGGAGCGGCGTCGTCCCACCAGTCCTGCCTGCTCCAATACGCGCAGATGCTTGGAGACTGCCGGAGCGGACATCGGAATTGGGCGGCGGATCTCGGCAACAGTCAACTCGCCGGCTACCAGCCGCTCGACGATTTCGCGACGCGTCGGGTCACCGAGAGCGCTGTACACCACGTCGAGCGCAGCAGCCACACGGCGATACTTAACCAACTGGTTCAGCATTGTCAAGTTTGATTGCTCCGCTCGCCATGGGTTCGCTCCGCGCGGATCGCGCTTGGTTGCCGCTAACTTCATCGTCGCTCAGGGACGACAAGCGTGTCCCCTCCCTCCGTTTACATTGCTCGCTTCGCTCGCCGAGGCTGGGGGCTTGTTAGCCGCTGCCTTCCTCACCCTCTCGCAGGCAGAACGCCTGCTGAAGTTTGGCTGTTTACGGAGGCTGGTTGCTCGCTCGTTCGTCCAGCACAGCGGCGCGCCAGCCTAGCTCAGCACGGCGGCGCGCGATCTGGTCTCCTCAAAGCGCCAAGATGCAGGGCTTAGCTATGTAATCATTCAGCAATGGCCATGACCGCCCAGGTGAAATCGGAGCTGGCGACCATCAAGGTGACCAAGCCCTGTGACCGCAAGTCAGAGGTTGCCGCAACCCTCAGATTTGCCGGTGGCTTGCACATCGTGAGCGGCCGAATCGTCATCGAAGCCGAGCTGGACACCGGTGCCGCTGCCCGGCGGCTCAGGACCGATATCGGTGAGATCTTCGGCCACCCCAGCGAGCTGATCATCGTCAACGGTTCCGGCATCCGGCGGGGAACGCACTATGTCGTCCGGGTGATCAAGGATGGCGAGGCGCTGGCGCGGCAGACCGGTCTGATCGACTCCCACGGTCGACCAGCCCGTGGGCTGCCGCCACAGGTGGTGAGCGGTGGTCTATGCGACTGCATTGCTGCCTGGCGCGGTGCCTTCCTGGCGCATGGCTCGCTGACAGAGCCCGGTCGTTCGATGGCGCTCGAGGTGACCTGCCCGGGGCCGGAGGCCGCGCTGGCGCTGGTGGGCGCTGCGCGTCGGCTCGGGATCTCGGCAAAGGCTCGCGAGGTTCGTAACGTTGATCGAGTCGTGATTCGCGACGGTGATGCCATCGCAGCATTGCTGACCAAGCTCGGTGCCCATGAATCGCTGCTGGTGTGGGAGGAGCGACGTATGCGCCGCGAGGTACGAGCCTCGGCCAACCGGCTCGCCAACTTCGATGACGCGAATCTGCGACGTTCAGCTCGAGCCGCTGTAGCTGCCGGTGCGCGGGTGGAACGGGCGCTTGAGATCCTTGGCGACGATGTGCCGGACCATCTCAGGGCGGCTGGCATGCTTCGCATCGAGAACAAGCAGGCCAGCCTGGAGGAACTCGGTCAGATGCACGAACCGCCGTTGACCAAAGATGCTGTCGCAGGAAGGATCCGACGGCTGCTCGCCACCGCTGATAAGCGGGCGGCCGAGCTCGGGATACCCAACACCGAGGCCAATCTCAGCGCTGAGATGCTCGACGAGGAATAGCCTCCCGGTGGCGCTATACCGGTGACTTGGCAGCCCGTCACATGAGGTTGGGTTCACCAGGAAACCGGCCGTGACGCTGCTGAATTGAGTTCGTTAAGGTGGGTATTGGTCCAGCTGCCGTGGACCTCTCAGCCGAAGGAGATCGTGATCATGACCGTTCGTGTTGGTATCAACGGCTTCGGCCGCATCGGCCGAAACTTCTACCGTGCGGTGCTCGCTTCGGGCGCCGACATGGAGGTCGTCGCCTTCAACGACCTTTTCGATGACGACACGCAGGCTCACCTGTTGAAGTACGACTCCATCCTGGGTCGGCTGGATCTACCAGTCGAGGTCGTCGAGGGTGGCATCAAGGTCGGCGACAAGATGGTCAAGTCCTACGCCGAGCGTGATCCGGCTGCACTGCCCTGGGGTGAAATCGGCGCCGACATCGTCATCGAGTCCACCGGCTTCTTCACCGATGCGACTAAGGCCAAAGCGCACCTCGACGCCGGTGCCAAGAAGGTGATCATCTCTGCGCCGGCCAAGAATGAGGATTGGACGGTGGTGATGGGGGTCAACGATGGCGACTACGACTCCACCAAACACAACATCATCTCCAACGCGTCGTGCACCACGAACTGCCTGGCACCGATGGCGAAGGCGTTGGACGAGGGTCTTGGCATCGTCAAGGGCCTGATGACGACCATTCACGCATACACCCAAGATCAGAACCTGCAGGACGGGCCGCACAAGGATTTGCGCCGTGCCCGCGCGGCAGCGCTCAACATTGTGCCAACCTCAACGGGTGCAGCGAAGGCGATCGGCCTAGTGCTTCCCCAGCTGAAGGGCAAGCTGGACGGCTACGCCTTGCGCGTGCCAGTTCCTACCGGCTCTGCGACCGACCTGTCCATCGAAGCTTCGCGCGAGACCTCGGTTGAGGAGGTCAATGGCATCATGCAGGCGGCTGCGGACGGGCCGCTGAAGGGATACCTCAGATACAGCACCGAACCCATCGTCTCCACTGACATCGTGACCGATCCGGCCTCGTGCATCTTCGATTCTCCGCTAACCAAGGTGATCGGCAATCAGGTCAAGGTAGTCGGCTGGTACGACAACGAGTGGGGATACTCCAACCGCCTCGTCGACTTGGTCGCTTTGGTCGGTGAATCCGTCTAGAGCGTCTTCAATCAGTTGCCGGTATCCCACGTTGCGTGGGATACCGGCGCTGTGCATGGCATGCAACACGAGTACAGCGCGGGCAGGTTAAGTACAGCTCCGGCCTTACCTG
>DATFBI010000095.1:0-21500 GCA_035253925.1 Propionibacteriaceae bacterium | reverse complement strand
AGTACGAGAGGACCGGGACGGACGAACCTCTGGTGTGCCAGTTGTTCTGCCAAGAGCACGGCTGGTTGGCTACGTTCGGAAGTGATAACCGCTGAAAGCATCTAAGCGGGAAGCACGCTCCAAGATGATGGCTCCCACAGGGTTAACCTGGTAAGGCCCCCAGCAGATCACTGGGTGATAGGTCGGATGTGGAAGTGCAGTAATGCATGGAGCTGACCGATACTAATAGGCCGAGGGCTTGTTCCTACATTTATGTTTCGCGTCCACTGTGCAGCTCCCGAGATACGGTCGGACTGCGTTCACTGATAAAGCAGCCGCTGACATCTCCATAGAGTTTCGGTGATCATGGCGAAAGGGAAACACCCGGCTCCATTCCGAACCCGGAAGTTAAGCCTTTCAGCGCCGATGGTACTGCACGGGGGACCGTGTGGGAGACTAGGACGTCGCCGGACAAACAACACTCCAGGGTCGGTCATCTATGACCGGCCCTGAAGTGTTTTGTCAGAGAAGTAGGAGTCGGATCGTTTCTGCATAAAACCAAGAAATGAATTCTTATAAAGTGCTCTCGTGACAGTGATCTTTGTGACCGGGATGTCTGGTGCCGGAAAGTCGACGGCATTAGCCGAGCTCGCCCGCCGCGGTCATTCAGTCATAGACACCGATGAGGGTGATTGGACAGAGGACGGGCGCAATTTCGAGCGGCTATGGCGTGAGGAGAAGATGAATGCCGTGCTCGCCGAACATGCTGCCGGCACACTCTTCGTTTCAGGCTGCGTAGACAACCAGGGCTCTTTCTATCCGCGGTTCGACGCGGTTGTGCTGCTCAGCGCGCCACTCGACGTGCTGCTGGCGCGGGTCACCAACCGCACCAGCAATCCCTACGGAAAAGCACCCGGTGAGCGAGATCAAATCATCACCTACACCGCCACCGTTGAAACCTTGCTCCGGGCAGGCGCTACCGCCGAAATCGACACTCGGATACGACCTGATGAGGTGGCCGATGAGTTGGAGCGCATCGCAAGAGCAGCGCACTCGATACGGTGATCGGCCGCCGCAGGTGTCATCCTGCAGGTGCTAACCCAGACAGCCTCAGGCGCCGAAGTGGGCGGCGAGCACCGTACGATAGCGATCCATGATCTCTTCGGCTGCCCGCTGGTCAGCCGAGGTCGGCTCCTGCTGACTGATCACCGGTACCGGCCAATCCGGCAACGTGCCAGCCAACGCCCACCCCGCCTGCCGGGCAGCTCCTACGGCCACGCTCTCGAAAGTGTCGGTCACCACAACTGGCAGGCCGAAGACCGTCGTGGCGATCTGGCGTACCGCCCGAGATTGTGATGCGCCGCCGGTCAAAGTGATCGAGGAGATCTCGCCGGTCTGTTCCCGCAGGACTTCGACACCGTAGGCCAGGCTCCATAGCACGCCCTCGATAGTGGCGCGGGCGATATTTGCCGGAGTCATGTTGGCCAAGGTGAGTCCGACGAGTTGGCCCCGCGCATCAGGCAACGGTGGTGTCCGCTCACCTTCCAAGTAGGGGATGAAGGTGACACCTTGACTGCCCGGCTCGGCGCTCGAGGCGAGCTCGCTCAGCTCAGCCAGTGACACGCCCAAGACCTGCGCGGTTGCAACCAGATTGCGAGCGCCGTTAAGCGTGCAGACCAGGGGAAGGAATTTGCCGGTCGCATCGGCGAAGCCGGCTACCGTTCCGGTCGGCTCGTGGGTTTGCCGGTTACTTTTAGTGAACGCCGTTCCGCTGGTGCCTATGGAGACCACCGCGTCGCCGGCCGACACCCCGAGGCCCAGGCCGCCCGCCATATTGTCACCGGTGCCCGGAGCGATTGCTATGCCGCTCGGCGTGTGTCCGATGATCTCGCTGGGAGCAGCGACTCGGGGCAAATCCAGTTCGTGACCTAGCGCCAGCTTCACAAGATCATTTCGATACTGGTTGGCGCTGGCGTCGAAATAGCAGGTGCCCGATGCGTCCCCGCGGTCGGTGGTGGGAGCGAAGCTCCGGCCTCCGATCTGCCAGCTCAGCCAGTCATGCGGCAGCACGACAGCGGCGGTTCTTGCGGCATTCTCGGGCTCGGCCCGAGCCAGCCATCTGATCTTGGAGACGGTCATCGATGCCACCGGAACCGAGCCAACCGCATCGGCCCATGCCGTAGGGCTGCCTAGTTCGGCGATCAGATCTAACGCGTCAGGGGCGGACCTGTTGTCATTCCACAACAAGGCATCGCGCACCAGCTCACCGTCGTCATCGAGGGTTACCATGCCGTGTTGCTGACCACCTACGGCTAAGGCTTCGACTCCCTCCAGGAGCCCGGGATCGGCCGTCGCCTCCTGATAGGCAGCTAGCCAGGCCGACGCCGGCACCTCGGTGCCATCTGGATGTGAGGCGCGTCCGCTGCGCACAACTGCTCCAGTCTGAAGATCACAAACAACAACCTTGACCGACTGAGTAGAGGAGTCGACTCCGGCGACGAGTGTCATGAGGTTCCTCCAACGGTAATAGGGATGCCACGTTCCAGGAACGCCTGTAAGACAGCTTGATCGGGTGAGCCGGCAACGGCAATGGCGTCAACCTCATCAAGAGCAGCAAACTGCACGAATGCTGACACGCCCAGGCTGTCTGTGCTCGCCAGGGTAATAACCCTTTCACCTGCCGCCACCAGCGCCTGCGACACGGCGGCGGACGCCGGAGTCGCCTCGGTGAGCCCACGTTCCACGCTGACTCCCGCCGGACTAACTACGCTGACGTCAACATGCAGCCGTTCCATCTCATGCACCGCCCAGTCACCCTCTTGAGCCCGCGTAATCGGCGAGACAGTTCCGCCGACGTTGTAGACCTCAAGCCGGCTCGCTCGAGAGAGCACGATGGCCGCGTCCAGGGAGTTGGTGGCAACTGTCAGTCCATGTCTGTGAGGCGGGGCGCCCACCATGGCATGGGCCAGAGCGAGGGTCAGGCTACCGGTACCGAGCAGAATGGTGCCGCGGCGCGGCAGCTGTTCCCATACCCGAGCAGCCAGATCAAGATCATCCTGCGCGGTCGGTGGTTGGCTATTCAGTAGCGCTAATGGACCCGCGGCGATCCGTACCGCGCCACCGTGTACGCGTTGCAGTTTTCCGGCGCTTTCCATCGCGCGGAGGTCGCGGCGGATGGTCTCTTGGGCAACGCCGAGGCGGCTGGCGATGTCGACCACGTCCACGCGTCCGTCAGCGATCAGCAGGTCAGTGATCGCCTGATAACGAGCCACGGCCTGGGCATTCTGGACGGTCATGGTGTTACCGCCTCCACCTCGTCCACGTGACCGAATGTCTGTGAAACATCTTTGAATCGCTTCTTAGGCGGGAGGTTAGCCTAGCGGGAACTTCAGATCCAGTGTCCGGTTGGCGCTTCAGACGGCGCCGGTGCCCGTTTGCAGCTGAGGCCACCTGCTGCAGCAGGCATTCGGTCATTTATGTGAAGATAGGGCGAGAAAGGCAGCCATGACGATGTACCCGCCCGAGCGACAGCGGGCGATCACCGACCTGCTGATCCACCGTGACGGTCGACGGGCTAGTGTCAGCCAAATCAGCGAGCAGCTGAGGGTCACCACCGAGACAGTGCGTCGTGATCTTGACGTGCTAGAGCGACGTGGCGTGCTACGCAGAATCCGGGGTGGCGCCGAGTTGCTGGATTCCATACCGTTCGAGCAAGCACTTGCCGCGCGGCACGCCGAGCAGTTCGAGGACAAGCTCATGATTGCCCGCCGGGTTGCCGAGGAACTTCCCCTCGATGGCGTCGTGGTGCTTGATTCCGGTTCTTTGACCTTGTTCTGTGCCCAGGCGATGCCAAAGGACCGCGCCCTCGCCGTAGTGACGAACAACCTCCCCGCGGCCCAGTATCTTGCCGGTTCCGACAATCTCCGCGTCTTCACTCTTCCGGGGGCGATCAGGGGCCTGACCTCCGCCGCGGTCGATGCCTGGACAAGTAGACGGCTCAGCACACTGACTGTTGATCTTGCGATCATTGGAGTCAATGGCATGACGCCGACGCATGGCTTGACGACGACGAATCCAGAGGAGGCCGCCACTAAGCGGGCCATGCTGCTATCTGCTCGGCGGCGGATCGTACCGGTGATCTCCGGCCGGATCGGCCGCAACTCATTCTGCTCATTTGCCGCCATCAATGAAGTTGATCTGGTGATCACTGATGCCGCGGCGAACCCAGAGATTGTGAGTGAACTGGCTGCCGCAGGTCCTGAGGTTGTCATCGCCGAGTAGTACTGCATCGCAACGCCGGTCTGCACCGGGGCGTGAGCCCGCAGGCAATAATGGGCCGGGTGACAGAGCAAGGGCGGTCCGATCGTTCGCGACGCAAGGCGTCGGGGCGGCGTGAGGCAACCGGAAGCTCTGTAAAGCGCAAGCCGCCACCACAACGTCGCAGTGACCGACGGGCCGGCGAGATGCCTAGTCGAAGCCACCGAGCGGCCCCCGGCAACAGACCTGGGCTGGTGCGCCGCGAAAATGAGCCCGCCGTCCCGGAAGGTGTTGACACCCGCTCGCTACACCCGTCGGTGCGGGCAGAGCTGCGTGGGCTTCCTAAGGAACTCGCGGAAATCGTTGCCGCGCATCTCGTCGTGGCGGGTCGGCTTATCGACGACGATCCCGAACTGGCATACGCCCACGCCGAGGCTGCGCGACGGCGAGCTGCTCGGCTGCCTATCGTCCGGGAGGCTGCAGCTGAGGCAGCCTACGCCGCTGGTCGCTACGACGTTGCGCTGAGCGAGTTCCGAGCCTTGCGGCGGATGACTGGTACGCAGGATTACTTGCCGGTGCTGGCTGACTGCGAGCGAGCCTTGGGCCGTCCGCACAATGCTCTCAAGCTGGCGCGCGAGTCGGATAGGGTCGGGCTGGATCCGGCGTTGCGCATCGAGATGATCATCGTCGAGGCAGGTGCGCGGCGGGATCTTGGCCAGGAAGAGGAGGCCCGGCGAATTCTGGAGCGTGCGGTTTCCGCGGTACGCACGGGCGCAGTGCCGCCGCTGGCGGTGGCTCGTTTGCGGTACGCCTACGCCGATGCCCTACTTCATGCGGACAAGGAAGCCGAGGCGCGGCGCTGGTTTGCGGCCGCTGCCCAACTTGATCATGATCAGCAGACTGATGCCCAGCAACGGGTCGATGAACTTGATGGGCTCTTGATCGACTACGACGAGGGC
Organism: Propionibacteriaceae bacterium; assembly: GCA_035253925.1. GTDB lineage: Bacteria > Actinomycetota > Actinomycetes > Propionibacteriales > Propionibacteriaceae > Microlunatus. Next base: position 16,305 of record DATFBI010000095.1, on the reverse strand, counting down.
GATGATGATCACTCCCTGCCGGAGCAAGGGACTCAGAAATGAGCACCCCCGTTGCCGTCGTCGAGTCCTATGACGCCGTGCTGTTCGATCTTGATGGCGTCATCTATCTAGGCCCGGTGGCTGTCCCAGGTGCGGCGCAAGGAATTGCGGAACTCCGGGAGCGTGGTACCAAGATCGGCTTTGTTACCAACAATGCTGCCCGTCCACCAGTAGCGGTCGCCGATCACCTTGTTGAGCTTGATATTCCGGCCACAGCGGCGGACGTCGTCACCTCTGCTCAGGCTGCCGCTCACTTGCTGATCAACCGCTTCGGCGCCGGCGCCCGAATCCTTGCCGTTGGTGGAGAGGGCGTGACGGTGGCATTGAGCGAAGTAGGCCTTGTTCCGGTGCATTCTGCCGACGAACATCCAGTCGCAGTGATACAAGGCTATGGCTTCGACCTGAAATGGCAGGAACTTAACGAGGCGGCAGTTGCGATCCATCGGGGGGCACACTGGGTCGCCACCAACATTGATCCGACCCGCCCGACCGAACGTGGGCTGGTTCCCGGTAACGGCGCGGCGGTCGCCGCCGTGCAGCTGGCTGTGCAGGCCCTGCCGGAGGTTGCCGGCAAGCCCTACCGACCGCTACTCGACGACACAGTCAGCCGGCTTGGCGCACAGCACCCGTTGTTCGTAGGTGACCGACTGGACACCGACATCGCCGGAGCAATCAATGCGGGCCTGGACAGCATGCTGGTACTTTCTGGTTCCCATCGCGCAGAGCAGCTGATCAGCGCAACACCAGGAGAACGGCCGACCTTTGTGGGTGAGGATCTCCGTGCGCTGCTACGGCCGCGGTTGGCGCTCGATCAGTCCGGCGGCGAGTTTCGCTGTGGTACGGCGAGCGCTTCGACAGTCGACGGCAAGCTCACCGTCCACCGCAACGGGTCGACCGATATCGAGGCGATCTGGGTAGCGGCTCACGCGGCGTGGTGGGCTGCCGATCATGGACTGGTTTTCGATGTCCGCGATGCGCTCGAGGAGCTCGGCGATTAGCGATCAGCTCTCGGTCTGGCTTGCGATAGCGTGGCACTGCGGCGCCTTCGGTGCCGACACCTCGCCACTATGCGGTAGAAAGGCGGCAACGTGACCGAGGCATTCCAGGCTTACATCAACATGGTGACCGGGGTAACCAAGACAACTCAGGAAAAGGCTGCGGCTACGGCCCGGGCAATGCTGAAGCAATCCGGCCTCGACGATGTGGCAAACGAGGCGAGCGAGCGAGTCGCCAAGCTGGCCGAAGAGATCATCACCGCCAGCCGTACCAATCGGGAGTTGCTGCAAAAATTCGTGACTGCTGAGGTCGACAAGGCAGCGGCGCGGCTCGGCTTCGCGCGAACCGAAGAGGTTGAAGCGCTACGCGATGAGATTGCCTCCTTACGAACACAGCTCAACGAGGCAACGCTGCGTGCGGTGAGAGCAGAGGCGACCAAGAAGACTGCGACAAAGAAGGCGCCAGCCCGTAAAACAGCCGCCACAATGACAGGCACAAAGAAATCACCGACAAAGAAATCGACAGCGACGAAGTCCGCCGCCCGAAAACCACCGCGAAAAACGGCGGCGACTGCTGAGACGCCGTCCCAGTCGGGGAAGACGTGACCGAGCCGGACCTGAATCAACTCGAGCAGCCGGAGTCCTCGACTGCGCCGTCGCAAACCGGTAACCCGGCTGTGGACGACGCGCTTCGTGGGCTCGCGGATCTCGCTTCTGCTCCATTATCCGAGCATCACGACCGGCTTGCCAAAGCGCAGGAGATGCTGCAGGAGGCGCTTGATCGAGGAGATGAGAACCGATCTGGCAATGCCGACTGAGTCCAGTTCGGCTAAAGCTTGACCGAGCGGCTTGATCGTGAGCTGGTGAGACGCGGGCTGGCACGGTCCCGTAGTCAGGCCCACGCCATGATCAGTGCCGGTCAGGTCGTCGTCGATGGCTCGGTAGTGGAGCGGCCAGACGAGCGGGTCACTGCGTCGGCTGCCATTACGGCACCGAGTGATCACTATGTTTCACGGGGTGCGCACAAGTTGATCGGCGCACTCGATGACCTGCAACTCAGCGTTGCGGGTCGGGCTTTGGACGCCGGTGCTTCGACCGGCGGCTTCACTCAGGTGCTGTTGGAACGAGGGTGCCACGAGGTTATCGCTGTAGACGTTGGCAGCGCTCAACTAGCACCTGTGCTGCGATCGGATCCTCGGGTCAAGTTGCAGGAACGCACCAATCTCCGTGATCTTGACCTGCACCACGTTGACGGAGTCCCGGTCGACCTGGTGGTTGCGGATGTCTCGTTTATCTCATTGACACTGGTGATCGGGCCACTCATTGGCGTGACCAGAGAAGACGGCTGGCTGCTGTTGCTGGTCAAGCCGCAGTTCGAGGTAGGCCGCGAGCTACTGGGCCGCGACGGTGTCGTCCGAACGCCGGCGCATCAGGTCCAGGCAATCCTCAACGTGATCAAATCGGCCGATGAGTATGGCTGGCATTGCGTGGCAGCAGTTCCGAGCCGGCTACCAGGAGCGACCGGCAACCGTGAGTTCTTCATCCTCTTGGGTCACGCAGTAGCTGCGCCAGACCTAGACCTAACCGCACTCGTCGAGGCCCAACTTCGGTGAGAGGGGTCAAGAACGACACCGAAGTTGGGCCGACTTGGTGTCGTTTCTGACCACTGTTTGTCGTGCCGTCGCCGACGGCACATGGCCGTTGCATCGGGCAGTCAAAGGATGGCAGCCGTCTGCTGAATATGCTGTGGCAGGTGACCAAGGCCTCAGCCTCAAGGAATGGCCAGCCGGGCAGCATGAACTCGAATTCAGAGCGCCGCGTTGCGGTGCTAACCCATATGGGACGGCCAGCTGCGATCGCTGCTGCGACCCGATTGGTCGAAGGGCTGAGTGCAGCCGGCATTGTCTCTGCCCTGCCTGCCGGTGACCTGCCGGCACTCGACGACCGACTGGCGCACGCTGTAACACCACTGTCAAAGCCCGTCAAGCCTGAGGACGGAATTGAGCTGATGGTGGTGCTCGGCGGCGACGGCACGATCCTGCGTGCCACGGAATGGGTCCTGGATAGCGAGATTCCGTTGCTCGGAGTGAACCTGGGACACGTCGGCTTTCTTGCCGAGGCCGAGTCCTCAGAGATTGACAGCATCGTCGCTCATGTGGTGGAGCGCTCCTACCGGGTCGAGGAGCGATTCACTATCGACATCACGTTGCGCGATTCCAAGACTTTCCAGCCGGCATGGTCTTCGTACGCGGTCAACGAAGTCTCGATCGAAAAAGCGGCGCGCGAGCGGATGCTCGAGGTATTAGTCGAGATCGATGGCCGGCCGCTGTCGCGATGGGCTTGTGACGGCATGTTGGTTTCCACTCCCACGGGTTCAACCGCGTACGCCTTCTCAGCTGGCGGACCTGTGGTCTGGCCGGGAGTCGAAGCACTTACGGTCGTGCCGCTGAGCGCACATGCACTTTTCGCTCGACCGCTGGTACTCAGCCCGACGTCGACCGTAGTGGTTGAGGTGCTCGACGTTTCACAGACCCATGGCGTGGTCTGGTGTGACGGCCGCCGCTCTGTGGAACTGCTTGCCGGCATGGAAATCGAGGTAACGCGAGGAAAGAAGCGACTCCGGCTTGCCCGGTTGTCGGAGGCGCCGTTCACCGATCGTTTAGTGCAAAAGTTCGGTCTCCGGGTGGAAGGTTGGCGCGGGGCGGCTGACCCGGCCATCACCATGATCGACACCACTGCATGATCACCGAGCTTCGCATTGCAGACCTAGGTGTGATCAACGATGCAACGATCAGCCTGCATCCTGGTCTTACCGTGGTTACCGGCGAGACCGGTGCCGGCAAGACCATGATCGTCACCGGACTCGGTTTGCTGCTCGGCGGCCGCGCGGATCCTCGCTCGGTGCGTCGCGGCTCAGAGCGGGCTCGGGTTGAAGGCCGCTTCAAGATCGAAAACTCCGAACTGCTGGGCCAGGTGATCCAGGCCGGCGGAGAGCTTGACGATGATGAGCTGATCGTGGCGCGTCACATCACCGCGGCTGGTCGTTCCCGCGCGTACCTTGGCGGTGCCCAGGTCCCGGCCAGCGCGTGTGCCGAGCTGACTGCCAGGCTGGTCAAGATTCACGGGCAGTCGGAGCAGGAGCGTCTCACCGAAGCCGATCACCAGCGACAGCTGCTTGATCGATTTGCTGGCAGCCCGGTACTGGAACCCCTTGCTCGATATTCAGTTCTTTGGGCGGAAGAGCGTGCAGCACGGGCGGAGCTCGAGCAATTTCGTACCGAGGCGCAGAGTCGGGCTCGTGAAATTGATCTGCTGAAGTTCGGTCTGGAGGAGATCGAGCGGATCGGACCTGGCCCTGGTGAGGACGTCGAACTGGCGGCGGAGGCTATCCGGTTGCAATCCGCAGATGATCTTCGGGACTCTGCGCAGTCAGCCGTTTATGCACTGGCCGGCCCGGACGATGAGGCTGGCGGGGCGCTGGCAATGCTGTATGCAGCACGCAAAGCGTTTGAATCGGCACTGTCACGAGACCCGACAGCCGCTCAGCTCGGCGATCGATTGGCAGAGGCGAGCTATCAGCTCACCGACCTGACAGCCGATTTGGCGCGTTACCTTGACAGCCTGGAGAGCCAGCCTGGACGCCTAGAACAGATTGCGGAGCGTCGGGCTCAGTTGAGCGCTCTCACCCGAAAGTACGGCACGACCTGCGATGAGGTCCTGCAGTGGGCAGCCGAGTCGGCGGTCCGACTTACTCAGCTGGAGCAAAGCGATGAGCGGATTGCCATCCTCGAGACGCGAGTCGAGGAGCTCAAAACGGAGCTCAACTTGCTGGCCGCTCAAATTAGTGCGGCGCGGCATGAAGCGGCGGCTACGTTCAGTGAGCTAGTACGTGCTGAGCTTGTGGCCCTCGCCATGCCACACGCCCGACTGAACTTCGAAGTCACAGACGCCGACCTGGGACCGTGGGGCGCCGACCGGGTGGATTTGGTATTCGCAGCCAATCCCGGCAGTGAGCTTCGCAGTCTGGGCCGGGTGGCATCGGGCGGGGAGCTGTCGCGGGTCAGGCTCGCCTTGGAGGTCGTGCTGGCAGCCGATCACGATGCCGTCACTCTGGTATTCGATGAGGTTGATGCTGGGGTGGGCGGAAAGGTGGCTGTGGAAGTCGGCCGCCGGCTGGCCCGGCTTTCCCAACACACCCAGGTCGTCGTGGTGACCCACCTCGCGCAGGTGGCGGCTTTCGCCGATCGGCATTACGTGGTGGTCAAGTCCGACGATGGGCAAGTAACAATCAGCGGAGTAGTCCCGGTTGCCGATGAGGATCGGGCCGTCGAGCTGGCCCGCATGATGGCCGGTCTGGAGACCACGGAGTCGGCCTTAGCCCATGCAGGTGAGTTAATGGAGCTCGCGACAACGGCGCGAGCGTCGGCAATCGCGCCCCGATGAATGGAGGATCGATGAGCAGACCTGGCGTGCGAGTTTAGTTCGAGGTCTGCGAAGAGGGACGACATCATCGGGGTTCAAGCGCGATGCGCGAGCGCCGTAAGATCCGCGCGAGCGTCCTAAAGGCTTGCAGGCGCCGTCGTATCTCATACAACTCTCATGTTTTGCTGCGTAGCTTTCGCTACATGCGGGTGCTGGTCGTCGAGGATGACGTACGGATAGCGGCCGCCATCAAACGCGCGTTGCGCAGCGTCGACATGGTCGGCGACATTGCGCCGACGGCAAGCAAAGCCTGCGCGATGCTTGCGACCAGCGCTGGTCAGAGTACTGGGGCGTACGACGTCATTGTGCTCGACGTCATGCTGCCGGATGCAGATGGTTTTGCCATCTGTCGCGGACTTCGCAGCGCCGGCAACTGGACCCCAATCATCCTGGTTAGCGGGCGGGCGGAGGTCGATGACCGGGTCCGCGGCCGCGATGCAGGCGCCGACGACTATCTCACCAAGCCTTTCGCTTGTGGTGAGCTGCTAGCCCGGATCCGCGCCCTGGCGCGGCGCGACCCGGCCGAGCGGCCGATGATCATTACGGTCGGGCCGCTGCGTCTCGATCCGGCTTCAGCGCAGGTATGGCGAGAAGACAAAGAGATCCGGCTCTCCACTCGCGAGTTCGCTCTCCTTGAAGCTTTCATGCGCAGCCCTGGCCAGGTTCTGAGTCACAGTCAGCTGTTGGATGCGGCATGGGACATTGGCCAGGAGTACCGCTCCAACGTGATCGAGGTGTACATCCGCTATCTGCGGGAGAAGATTGACCGGCCCTTCAGAAAACGTTCGCTGGAGACGGTACGCGGTCTCGGGTACCGACTACGATCCGACGGCGGCCGCTAGCAACTCCGGTCAGCGTCTGTCGAAGACGAGAACGACTCGCCCGTTCTTCTTCCGATTGGCCTCGGAGGTATTCGACACCGCAGATAGCTGGGCATTTGCGGTTTGCTGAACACGATTCGGCACCGGTGGGAGTATGGACCCCGATATGCGACTTCCCACCCTGCTGCGTAAACGCGGAACACCCACCCAAATCGGCGGTGTGGTCCGCCTGGATCGGCGCACAAAGAGCCTCACCAAACGACTCCGCCCCGGTGAGATCGCCATCATCCACCACAGCGATCTGGATCGGGTCAGCGCCGAGGCTTTGGTTGAGGCCGGCGCGGCGGCGGTGGTGAATGCGGTGTCATCGGTCTCGGGCCGGTATCCCAACCTGGGTCCTGGGATCTTGCTGGAGGCCGGGATTCCGCTGATTGACAACGTGGGGGACCACGTCTTCACCCGGGTCCACGAAGGTGACCGTCTGACGCTTGATGGGGGGAAGTTAATCGACTCTTCCGGCCATGTGGTCGCCGAGGGAACTGTGTATACAACCGAGATCCTCGAGGACCACCTGGAATATGCCCGTAACGGCCTTTCCGATCAGATCGAGGCGTTCGCCGACAACACCATGACCTATTTGCGGGTGGAGAAGGAGCTGCTACTCGAGGGTGTCGGCGTACCTGATGTGGCAACGCCGATCGAGGGCCGCCATGTATTGATTGTTGTTCGCGGCTACGACTATCGCGGTGACCTGGCCGCCCTCCGGCCATACATTTCGGAGTACCGACCGCTATTGATGGGCGTCGATGGTGGCGCCGATGCACTGATCGAGGCCGGCTACAAGCCGGACATGATCATCGGTGATATGGATTCGTGTTCCGACGAGACCTTACGTTGTGGCGCAGAGCTCGTGGTGCACGCCTACCACGACGGTCGGGCGCCCGGACTGGAGCGGATTGAAAGACTCGGGTTGCGCGCTGTGGTGTTTCCAGCACTCGGCACCAGCGAGGACGCTGCCATGCTGCTGGCTGACTCGAAGGGAGCGAGCTTGATTGTCGCTGTGGGCACTCACGCCTCGCTGGTTGAGTTCCTGGATAAAGGTCGGGCCGGGATGGCCTCTACCTTCCTGACCAGGCTGCGCGTCGGCCCCAAGTTGATCGACGCCAAAGGTGTTTCCCGGATCTACCGCAGCCAGATCAAGACCTGGCACCTGATCTTCTTCGTACTGTCCGGGATCATTGCGCTCCTCACCGCACTGTTGGTCACCGACGTGGGGTGGGCGTTTGGCAATGTCATCGTTGCCCGGATCCGTGACCTGATCTACTGGATAAAGGAACTCATCACTTGATCAACTTCCGCTACCACATCGTGTCGTTGATGGCGGTCTTCATTGCTTTATCGGTAGGTATTGCGGTTGGTGTGTCGCTTAGCCCGTCGGTGGACCAGGGACTGCTGCAGCAGGCAGCCCAAGATCGCAAGCAGGTGGCCGATCTACGTGCCGAGCTTGATCGGCGCAAGGCACTCGACGATTACCGGAACGCCTACGACGAGCAGGTTGGCGCCGCCGTCAGTGCCGGCGTGCTGAACGGTCAACGAGTCGCCATGGTTGCCATGCCGGACGCCCCTACCGACGTACTACGGACCATTTCGAATGCTGTGGTTGGAGCTGGCGGCACCGTGGTACGCGACGTCAAGGTCAATGCTGAAGCGTTCGACCCGGCAAGAGCTGAGGACGTCACTGCCGCGCTCTCGGGCTACTTCGGCCCGCTCGGACTGAACGACACTATGTCACCTGCGACCAGGCTTGGCGTTGCTCTCGGCCGATCTATCGGATCGATGGACGTGGAAGATCGCGATGCGCTGGCCATTGCCGTCGGCGAGTCGCTCGAGAGACAGGGCCTGGTCACCATTAGCAAGGAAGCGGCGGCGCAGGCGCAGTTGATCATTGTGGTTACCGCCCGAGCGACTGAGCCACCGCCGACACCAGAGGAGCTTACGGCGCACGTTCAGTTTGATGTGGGACTAACAACACGAGCAGGTGTGGTCCTGGCTGGCCCGAACAGCGAGGACATCGAAGGCACCGATGTCCTGGCGGCGCGGTCGGACCCAACTGCAGTAGATAGCCTCAGCACCGTGGATGTCGCCGACCTCAGCAGTGGCGTGACCACCGTTGTTTTGGCGGGCAAGGAGCGACTGCTTGGCCGGCCAAGTCAGCACTACGGTGCGCTCGCCAAGGCAGATGCACCACTACCCGAGTTGCCGGTGCGATAGCAGTGCGCCGCATTCTGGCCTGTGCGGCCTCAGGTGCGGCTGCCGCCTTGCTGGCGATGGTTGCCAATCGAAAAGCGACCCAGGCCTTACCAGTCCAAGCGTCGCGGTGGGTTCGAGTGAACTACACCGGAAACAGCCTGACACTCGCGGAGGGTCCCATCGCGGTAGCCGCACTGCTCGCCGGCAGCGCGGTGGATGGGCTGCTTGATCGTAACGGACAGCGGAGCCTGCCAGTAATTGTGGCTGGTGTCGGCTCTGGTCTGGTGGGCGCGTACGACGACCTCTATGGATCGACCCATGCCAAGGGTTTTCGTGGTCATCTCCGGGCTTTGCGTTCCGGTGAGTTGACCAGCGGCATGATCAAGATCATCGGCGTAGGCGCGAGTTCGGCCGCCGCCGCCACCCTGTTGGAGCGCTACCGGTTCACCGGTTCCCAGCCGGCCCACCATGTTTTCGTTGGCCTGCTCGATACAGCACTGATCGCAGCCACAGCAAATCTCACTAATCTGCTCGATCTCCGGCCTGGGCGGGCGGCCAAGGCAGTGATCTTGCTGGGCTCGGGTCTCGTCGGCTTCGGCGCCGCACCGGCCGTCGGCGCTGCGGTCGGCAGCTTGCCGACTGATCTGGCCGGGCGATCGATGCTTGGTGACTGTGGTGCCAACGCCCTCGGCGCAGCGGTTGCAACCGCTGCCGCCCGGGCGTTGCCATGGCAGTTTCGACTGCTTGCCTCCTGCGCCGTTGCCGCTCTCAATTTGGCCAGTGAGCGGGTGAGCTTCACAGCCGTAATCGAGCGCACGCCGCTACTTCGGCGCTTTGATCAACTCGGGCGCCCGGACCCGGTCCGGTCGATGTCGACCGACGATTTCACGTGAGAGCAGGGCTTGCGTCCGTCGCGGCAGGTGTGGCGGGCCTTACCCTGGCGTCACGACTTGTCGGCTTCGGCCGATCGGTGGTGTTCTCCAAAACGGTCGGAGACACCTGTCTGGGCGACACCTACAACGCGGCCAATGCCCTTCCCAATGTGCTGTTTGAGATCGTCGCTGGCGGCATCCTCGCTGGCGTAGTGGTTCCCGTCGTGGCGCGCCATGTGGGAGGTGGTCGTCGCGAGCAGGCCGCACGCACCGCCTCGGCGTTGATCACCTGGACACTGCTGGTGTTGACACCGGCCGGGCTAGCGGTATTCGCTGGCGCGCGCCTGTTTGCTGCCGCCTTTGCGAAGGCAGATTGTGCAGGTAGCGCCGACACCTTGGCCGCGTTGGTGATCATGTTCGCACCGCAGGTGTGGTTGTATGGCCTGGCGGTGGTCAGCGCCGGGGTGCTGCAGGCGCACCATCGGTTCCTGGCAGCCGCAGCGGCGCCATTGCTGTCGAGTGTAGTGGTCATCGTTGCCTACCTCAGCTACGCCGCTTTGGCCCCTCGGTCGGCCAATAACAATCCAACACAGCTGACAACCCAGGCGCTCGCGGCTCTTGGATGGGGGACGACCTTGGGGGTATTGGCTTTGGCGGCCTGCACACTAGTGCCCCTCACGCGGATTGGGCTGCCGCTGCGGCCACGGCTGCGATTTGCCGAAGGCGATCGATCAGTGATCATGACGATCGCTGCCGCGGGGATCGCGGGGCTGGTGTTGCAGCAGGTCAGTGTCTTGTTGATCAACTGGTCCGCGCAGCAAACTGGTGATCAAGGTGCGCTGACCCGGTTCACCTGGGCAAACGCCATCTACCTCCTTCCGTACGCGGTGCTGGCGGCGCCGCTACTTCAGCTGACGTTCCCGCGGCTGGCCGCGGCCGCCGAACAAGGTCGCGCCGATGTCGAGCATGTGCTTGCCGAAACGGGTCCGGCAGCTGTGCTACTGGCCTGGCTAGGAGCGGCGTTGCTGGTTGCGACCGCCGTTCCGGTGGCGCGGGTGTTCGTGCTGGGCCCCGGCTCCGGCCGTACCGATGCGTTGGCTTGGCCGATTGTCGCTTTTGGGCCTGCAGTTGTCGGATTCACCCTGCTTGGCCTGGCCTCGCGAACCTTGCTTGCCCAGCACCTGGGAAAGGCCTCGGGGATCGCCAACGCCAGCGCGTGGGCTGCAGTGATCATCAGCGTCGTCGGACTGCGCCTGGTCGTTCCTGCGCAATGGCTGGTTCCCGTCATGGCGGGAGCTGTGTCGCTGGGGATGGTGATCGGTGCGGTGGTGGGTTGGCTGTTGCTGCGTCAGTCAGGGATGGCTGGTGTTGGGCTGGCAAAACCCATGCTGGTCGGCCTGGTGGCTGCTGTGCTTGCTGGCGGTTTAGGAGCGGTCGGTTCTCGCCCGCTCGGCGAGGTTGGCATCGTGGTCGCAATATTGGGCGCTTGTCTGGTAGCGACAGTGTGCGTCTTAGTGTTTGTAGGCATGCTCCGACTTCTGGCTCCATCGCTCTTGACCCAGATGTGGGCACTGCGGCGGCGCTCGGCGGCCGCCGAGGTGGATCCGGCATGAAGGTCGCGCAGCTGCTGACTACCAGTACCGGAGGCATCGGGCGGCACGTAGCGAGCATCGCCCCACGGCTGGAGCAGCGCGGCCACCAGATTCGGGTGTTCTGCCCGAAAATCACGGCTGAGGCCCAGCGTTTTAAAGAGCTCGGTGTTGAGGTCTGGGCGCTGGGCAGCCCGCGTCGGCTCCTCGGTGTTGATCTGGTGCATGCGCATGGGTTGAAGGCAGGTTGGTTGGGACTTCCGATTGCTTGGATGTACCGCGTACCGCTAGTGGTGACCTGGCATAACGCTGTGCTGGGGGAAGGGATTACGCCCTCGGCAGCACGCCAGCTGCAACGAGCCGTCGCAATGGGGGCGGATCTGACACTCGGGGCGAGCCGTGACCTGGTCGCTCAAGCCAGACTGCTTGGAGCCCGGAACGCGCGGTTCTCCCCGATCGCCGCACCTGTGGTGCCGCCGCCGAGCACCAGTCGTGACGATCAACGGTGGGTTCTCGGTGCTGGCGATCAAGATACCGTGATCCTCACAGTCGGCCGGTTGGCACCGCAGAAGAACCTCGGCATGGTGCTCGATATTGCTGCGACGCTACGTGAGCGGCGGGACTTGCGGTTCGTGATCGTCGGCGACGGGCCAGAGCAAGACAAGTTGCAACGCCGTATCACCAACGAGTGGCTGCAGGTGCGCTTGCTGGGACAAAGCGATGACATTGGGTCGCTGCTTGCCGCGGCCGACATTGCGCTATTGACCTCAACGTGGGAAGCACGCGCGTTGGTGGCTCAGGAGGCCTTGCTGGCTGGCTTGCCGCTGGTCAGTACCCGGGTCGGCGGGATCGAGGAGCTCGTTGAGTCGGCTGCCGTGCTGATACCACCCGGCGATGTCGAGGAGGCGGCGCGCCAGATCACTGCACTCGCCGATAGCCCTGAGGCAAGGCGCCGTTTGAGCAAAGCGGGGCTGCGTCAGGCCACCACCTGGCCGAACGAGAACGATGTCGCCGATGACTTGGCTCGGGTGTACAACGAGCTCACCCGAGGCCGGCGTTATAAGGGCTTCTGGGACGACTCCGGCGGGTTCACCGTTAGATAACACTGCACGACGTAAGCTGGAGGCCCGTGGGATACCGCGAGAAATTCACCAAGCACCTTTTTGTGACCGGTGGCGTCGCCTCCTCACTGGGCAAGGGGCTCACGGCTTCCAGCCTCGGCAACCTCCTTGTCGCTCGCGGGCTCAGCGTTTCTATGCAAAAGCTGGACCCATATCTCAATGTCGATCCCGGCACGATGAACCCGTTTCAGCACGGTGAGGTTTTCGTGACCGAGGACGGTGCAGAAACTGATCTTGATGTCGGTCACTACGAGCGCTTCTTGAACGTCAACCTGTCAGGCGAGGCCAACATCACTACCGGCAAGGTCTACTCCTCGGTGATCGCCAAAGAACGGCGCGGCGACTATCTCGGTGACACGGTGCAGGTAATTCCCCACATCACAAATGAGATCAAGGAATCGATGATGGCCATGGGAGGGCCAGACATCGATGTCGTCATCCACGAGATCGGCGGCACTGTTGGTGACATCGAATCCTTGCCGTTTCTGGAGGCTGCGCGACAGGTGCGGCATGACGTCGGCCGGGAGAACGTGTTCTTCCTCCACGTCTCTTTGGTGCCCTACATCGGGCCCAGCGGCGAGCTGAAGACCAAACCGACCCAGCACTCAGTTGCCGCCCTTCGTCAGGTCGGTATCCAACCCGACGCTGTGGTGTGCCGCTCCGATCGCGACATACCAGACTCGGTGAAACGCAAGATCTCGTTGATGTGTGACGTCGACGAATCTGCTGTGGTGGCCGCCATCGACGCCAAGAGCATCTACGACATCCCAAAGGTGCTGCACTCAGAGGGACTGGACGCGTACGTGGTCCGCCGCCTCGATCTGCGCTTCCGTGACGTGGACTGGACTCGTTGGAACGACCTCCTTGATCGGATACACCACCCGAAGGAGGAGGTAACGATCGCCCTGGTCGGCAAATATGTCGATCTTCACGATGCGTACCTCTCAGTCTGTGAGGCATTGCGGGCCGGCGGCTTCGCCAACCATGCCAGGGTGGTGATTCGCTGGGTGCCCTCTGATGACTGCCAGAGTCGCGAGGGCGCAGCACGAGTACTGAGCGAGGTGGATGGCGTCGTTATACCGGGTGGTTTCGGGATCCGCGGCGTGGAAGGCAAGGTCGGCGCGATTCGCTATGCCCGGGAGAATCAGATCCCGATCTTGGGACTCTGCCTGGGCTTACAGTGCATGGTGATCGAGGTCGCACGCCACATGGCTGGCCTGGAAGGCGCCGACAGCAGTGAGTTCACGCCCGAAACCCCGCATCCGGTGATCGCGACCATGGCTGAGCAGGTCGCGATTCTCGAGGGTGGTGGCGACATGGGTGGATCTATGCGGCTGGGGTCATACCCAGCGGAGCTGTTGCCTGGCTCGATTGTCGCCAAGCGTTATGGACAAGGTCACGTCGAGGAGCGGCATAGGCATCGCTACGAGGTGAACAACGCCTACCGTGAGCGGCTCGAGGATGCCGGATTGGTGATCAGCGGCACTTCACCCGACACCAAGTTGGTGGAGTTCATCGAACTGCCGAGTGAGATTCATCCGTATTTTGTGGCCACCCAAGCGCATCCGGAGCTCAAGTCCCGGCCTACCAGGCCGCACCCGCTTTTCGTTGGTCTCGTCGAAGCCGCGCTCGATCGCAAGCTGGCAACACGCCTGCCGGTCGAGAACGACCATCGATGATCGTCATTGGTCCCGACCAGCTCGCCGATGAGCCACTCGCCTGGCCGGTGGAATCTTCTGCAGTGCTGGCCCGGGGCAAGATCACCAGTTATGTGCAAGATCACGTACGGATGCCTGACGGGCATCTGATCGAGCGGGAATATCTTAAGCATCCAGGCGCCGTAGGCGTGATCGCCCTGGATGATCATGATCGGGTGGCTTTAGTCCGGCAATATCGGCATCCGGTACGCCACCGACTCATTGAACCGCCTGCCGGGCTGCTCGATGTTGGAGGCGAGCAGTACCTGCCGGCCATTCAGCGCGAGCTAGCGGAGGAGGTAGGACTGGCAGCCCATAGCTGGGCGGTGCTGGTGGACCTGTTCACTACGCCCGGAATCCTTGGTGAATCACTGCGCATCTATCTGGCCCGCGATCTTGAGACCGTTGACCATCCTGACGATTTCATCCATGAGGGCGAGGAGGCTCACATGGACGCCGTGTGGGCGTCGCTAGACGACCTCGTCGAGGCAGTCCTCGATGGCCGACTACACAACCCCACGGTCGTCTCCGGCGTACTCGCTGCCTGGACCGCCCGGGAGCGCGACGGTTTCAAGAGCCTCCGTCCTGCCGATGCTGACTGGCCTGCGCGTGAGGCAATGCTAGGCAGCCGCTGACTGCGGCGTCGCCACAACGCGAGCGCTCGGTTGCTTGGCCATCGCCCGTACTAAGTGGCGGGCATCCTGATCCAGGCCTGTGATAGTTGCCGACGCGAAGGCGTATTGGAACTCAACTCCGAGGAAGTAAAGGCCCCTCTCCGGCGACACGCCGCGCTCATTGATCGGATAGCCGTCCTCACCTGCCACCGGAAAGTCGATCCAGCTGTAGTCAGTACGGTAGCCAGTGCACCAGACCACGGTCGCCGGCTCGAGCACGTCATCATCCTGTGTGACGGGCAATCCATTGCGTACCTGATCGATGCGACCAACCCGCTCCACGCCAGCGGCTTGAAGGTCGTTGAGTTTAGTGCGGACGAGATTATGGCCGTGCTCGATTCTCGGTCGCCGCACTTTGCGGCCCATCGGTGTGTCGAGCGTCAGCACCTTCCGGAAGACAAAACCCACGATCGGGAGCAGGACACGTGCCCGGCGGGTCTCAAGCCGGAAGGGGACCTGACCAGGGTGCCGGCCGGCTAGCCACGTCGGGTGACCGGACTTAACCGCCTCAAAAGCGATTTCGGCGCCTGAATTTCCTGCGCCGACGACGAGAACGGCACCTTCCAGCTGACTGGGATTTCGGTAGGCAGCTGAGTGCAGTTGTCTGATCTCAGGCGCTAACTCGCCGGCGAAGTCTGGAATGAACGGAGTGTTGTATCCACCTGTTGCGACTACGATCCGCTCCGCCTGCAGCTCGCCTTGTGGCGTCGCAAGCCGAAAGCCTTCAGCGCTTCGTGACAGTCGGTTGACCCGTACGCCGCTTTGCACTGGAAGGTTGAAGTGGTGCGCATATGCCTCGAGGTAGTCGGCCATTTCGTCATGGGTCGGGAACGTGCTCAGCTGCATTGGCCAGCCAGGCAAGCTGGACAACTTCGGGGGCGTGAAGAGCCGCAGCGAGTCCCAGCGATTACGCCAGGTGTCGCCAATGCGGGGTTGTGCGTCAAGGATCACGAACGGCTCACCAAGCCGCTGCAGGTGATAGCCCATGACCAGACCCGCCTGACCACCGCCAATGATCACCGTCGGGATTGATTCGACGCCATCGCCTGATGGAAGCAGATGTATCGGTTGCGTTGTCATGGCTCGACGGTAGAAGCGTGACTTAGGCCGCTACATCGAGGAGATTGTGCATTTCTTCGTTCCAGGCAGTGGGTAGAAATGCGCATGGCAGTGCCACCGAATATTCCAGTTGTTGCGGCATGATCAAGGTGAGCGGGTTCGGCAAAAAGGACGCCCAGCTTCGGTCAGGAGGATCCATGAGAGTCGGCGTGCCAACCCAAGCGCATGGGCCCCGGCATCCGGAGCTGGCCGACGTCCTCGGTTGACGCCTCACAGATGCTCGAGCTCATTCAGACCTATCTCGACTACCTCACTGTCGAGCGCGGCATGTCAGGGCACACCGTCGCCGCCTACCGTCGTGACCTGCACCGCTACGCGGAGTATCTAGCCGAGCTAGGAGTCACCGACCCCTCTGCGGTGACGAGCCAAATGATCGGAAACTATGCAGCCCGGTTACGGGAGGGTATTGCCCGTCCTGACGGTGATGGCTGGGTGAAGGCACCGCTGGGGAATGCGAGTGTCGCGCGCGCCGTGATAGCGGTCCGCAGCCTGCACCGCTTCGCTGCTGCCGAAGGATTGACCGCTGAGAATCCGGCACGGACCGTACGGCCGCCGAAGCCACCGCGGCGGCTGCCCAAGGCATTGAGCTTGGAGCAGGTCCAAGCGATGCTTGCCGTCCCACACACTGACACGGAGGTGGGGGTTC
>DATFBI010000094.1:0-23378 GCA_035253925.1 Propionibacteriaceae bacterium | reverse complement strand
CGGACGGAGACGCGCGCAAGGGACGAGCAGTTCGCCATGCCGACCAGCAGCGCCAGCGCTGTGGCGAAATAGCGCACCAGGAAATCACCCGGCACACCCTGAGCTGGCGTACGCCGAAAAGCGATCTCAGCTGTCGCCGGTAGCGAGTAGGTAGCGGGCGACGCGATTCCTACCGTGGTGCATGTCCTTGATCATCACCACGGAAGGAACTTAGATGTCTGGCCGTGTCGGTCGTTGCACTCTGCTGGCTGGTCTGGCTGCATACCACTGCCATCTGATCTGGCACGAAGACGTGGGAATGATGGGCCAGTTCACGGTCGTCGATCCCGATTATGTCGAGTCAGCGCCCCGATCTCTGGACATCGATCATGATCAGATTGCAGCTGGTCATGATCACGGCTAATTCCCAATGATCCCGTCAAACACATATGAAAGGAGACAAACCAAGATGTCTACGGCAAACGTGCCTGGCAAGTCGCCGGCTAGCAGTTGGAGAGTCCCGCAATGATCATCGCCATGGTTCCATTGGGAGCTGTCGCGGGACTTGTCGGCGGCCTACTTATCGAGATCATCATTGGTCTGATCGCTAGATCTGTATTCAGTGCTGAACATCCAGCAACTCAGGCCTGGCAGCTGCTTGGCCTATTGCCGGGGCTCGGCGCGTTGATCGGTGCGATCGTGGCGCCGATCCTGTACGGGCGTGGTAGCAGCCCGCGCCAGATCGTCGATCTTGATGATCCTTGACAGTCAGCCCTAGGACCCGGACCCACCCGAGGGGCGGCTAGCCATACGGCGAGATCATCTGTGCATGACGTCGCAACCACTCGGCCCGCTTGTCGTCTCCAGCACCAACTCCCGCTATTTCACGGTGTCAGATGCTCCGGAAAAGGCGGTCTATCTCACCGGCTCACATGTCAACAACAACCTCCACGACGGTATGGGTTCAGGCCGCGATTGCCCCGAAGCACCGGAGAGATTTGACTTCAACGCATACCTGGACATGCTCACGGAACGAGCTCACAATTTCATCAGGCTGTGGCGCTGGGAGCAGTTTCGCGGCTACTTAGGTCCGGCCAACGTGCACTTCTGCATGACACCCCAGCCATGGCCGCGAACCGGGCCCGGATCAGCCAAGGACGGCAAGCCGAAATTTGATCTTTCGGCTTTTGATCAGGCCTATTTCGATCGCCTGCGAGATCGGGTGCTGGCCGCCGGCGCTGTTGGAATCTATGTATCCGTCATGCTGTTCGAAGGCTTCAGCCTTCATTTAACCGATACGCCGGACAACATTGAGGGACATCCGTTCTATGCCGTGAACAACAGCAACGGCGTCGGGATAACCTCCATTCTCGACTATCAGGTCCTCCCGCTCACTCCTAGCATCGAGGCGCTCCAGCTGGCCTACATCCGCAAGGTGATCGAGACCCTTCATGATCTTCCCAACGTGTTGTACGAGGTCGCCAACGAGTCCTCGGGGCAGGCAGCCGACTCGGTGGTCTTCCCCGACGGATCCTCGGTGGAAACACCGATCGGAGACTCCACCGAGTGGCAGTACTGGGTGATCAACACCGTCAAGGATTACGAGCAGGAGATGGGCTACAACCCGCATCCCATCGGAATGACCTACCTGTTCCCGGTAGCCGAGCTGAGCAAGTCGAACGAGCCACTGTGGAACAGCCCTGCAGACTGGATCTCGCCAGGTTTCGACGACACCCTGGCCCTGGGCGAAAGCCGGTGGTCGACTAACCCACCGGCAAACGACGGAAGCAAGGTCGTACTCCTTGACAATGATCACTTCTCACCGCTTTCCTGCGATGCGCTATCAGTCTGGAAGGCCTTTCTCCGCGGCCACAACCCGATCTTGTACGACCTGGGAATTCTTGGCGGCGGCGTGCCGCCGGACCCGTCCGAAGGAAACCCATCATTTGATTCATTGGAGCCAGCCCGACGTGCTCTGGGAGATACCCGCGGTTTCGCCGAGCTGATCAATCTGATCGCAATGCAGCCAGATACCGACCTCAGCTCCACAGGATTTGCACTGGCGGATGCCGGCGATGAGTATCTGATCTTGCAACCGAGCGAAGCGGCTGAGCCGTTTACCGCCGCTGTAATGGCGGGCCGATACTCGGTCAGGTGGCACAGTGTTCGCAGTCGCGAAACGATTCCAGGCGAAGCACTTACTGTTCCAGACACCACCAAGATCAGCCTCACTGCTCCACCTGACATCGCCGGTCCCGTCGTGGTTTACCTCCGCCGCATCGCAAGCTGAAAATCAAACGGCCCGATTAGCCGCGCCGGACCCGCAAGGATGCTTACCTCGGCGGCTCCCTAGGCTGAGTGCCATGGACGACTCCGACATCCTCGCGCGCATTCGCGAGATGGTCGATGCTGAACATGAGCTGCGGCGCGCGATGCAGGAGAACCCTGGGGAGATTCCCGACGCTCCCGAAAGGCTTCGTGATCTTGAACGGTCACTCGACCAGTGCTGGGATCTGCTTCGCCAGCGCCGTGCACATCGGGAGTTCGCCCAAGATCCCGATGAGTCGCAGCCGCGACCCAAGGAGCAGGTCGAGCGATACCTGCAGTAACGCTCAACCCCGAGGTGCTGTGCGTCCGGCCGGCAGCCTTAACCTCTAAGGGCCGAAAGGCTGCCACGGTCCAGGAAAGGTGTCCTGATCTGACGAGGCTCGATTCCACCAGTTCCAGCCGCGCTGCTATCGCCCGCAACAGCCGCCGCGAGGACCACGTCCTGGCGTAGATCGAGACAATCAGTACTCCACCCGGCGCCAGCCGGCTCGCGTGATGCGCGACGGCGGCCAGGGGGTCGGGCAGGTAGTAGAGGACCTCGTTCATCACCACAGCGTCCGGTTGCACATCCGCCACAAAGTCTGACCCGTCGGCGCAGACGAATTGCACTGGCTCCCCCACCAAGCTCAGTTACTCGAAACGCGAGGCATCTCCGGCTCCCCGCCGAATGATCACTGCGTCACCGTCGGAAAGATCGACCACGGTCGTCGGGACTTCACCGCACTCACCGGAGTCCACGACTGCGTCCAGAACATGATCAAGACGCTCCATGATCTCCCAGCCTTGTGTCAATGGCCGTTCCTCTCCTGGCATGATCAGGGTGCTCGACACCAACGGTTCGCCGAGTCCTGCCAGGATTGCCTGTGCGACCACGTGGTCGGGAATCCGGACTCCGACGGTACGTCTTTTGGGATGCAGCATCCGCTTCGGTACGTCTCTGGTGGCCGGCACGATGAAGGTGTACTGCCCTGGCGTTGAGGCCTTGAGCGCGCGGAAGATCACATTATCGAGATGCACGAACCGACCAAGTTGATTGAAGTCCGCGCAAACCAGCGTGAAGTGGTGTTGATTGTCCAACTGACGGATCTCTCGGATCCGTTCCAGACCAGACCGGTTGTCTAGCTGGCACCCAAGCGCGAAGCAAGAGTCTGTTGGGTACGCGATCAATCCGTCAGCACGCAGCAGCTCTACCACGCTGCCAATGGCTCGCGGCTGAGGGTTGTCCGGGTGGACGTCGAAGTATCGGGCCACGGAGTGGAGCCTAGTGCCGCAGCACAGAGAATTTCTGCCGACCGGTGCGGCTGGGCTAGCTTCCTGCCCACCAATAATATGGCGGCTGAGGCATGAACTTAACGTGAGGTTTAGGTTGACTAGACTGTCGGTGTGCTGCACCGTACGGATCTGCTGACAATCGGTGAGCTGGCGGGACGCTCTGGCTTGGCCTCGTCTGCGCTGCGGTACTACGAAAGTCTGGGTTTGATCACCTCGACACGGACGTCAGGTAACCAGCGCCGATACGAGCGGGCGATGCTGCGTCGCTTGGCTTTCATTCGTTCGGCCCAACGCGTCGGGCTCTCACTGGAGGAGATCACCGACGCATTGCGGACCTTGCCCGGAAATCGTACGCCCACCAAGGCCGACTGGACCCGGCTCTCCCATCAATGGCGAGGGCGGCTGAACGAGCAGATTGAACGGCTGGAGCGGCTCCGGGATCGGCTGGACAGCTGCATCGGATGCGGCTGTCTGAGCTTGCAGAAGTGCACATTGCAGAATCCGGACGATTATGTGAGCTCGCGCGGACCTGGCGCGGTCTACCTCGACCCTTCCAAGGACTGACCGGCTGACAGACGAGGAATAGGCGGCCGCTCGACTCGGCTAGGTTACGAGCATGGTCAACAAGGTCGCAATGCTTACAGCTGGTGGTTTCGCGCCGTGCTTATCGTCAGCGATCGGGGGGCTGATCGAGCGGTACAGCGAAATCGCTCCTGACGTAGAGATCATCGCCTATCGATACGGCTACGAGGGTCTCTTGAAGGGTGACTCGCTCACCGTCACAGACGCCGTACGACACGATGCCTCGGTCCTGCACTCATTCGGAGGCTCGCCAATTGGCAGCTCCAGGGTCAAGCTCACGAATGCCGCAGACCTCGTGAAGCGCGGCTTGGTCGCTGAAGGGGCGGATCCGCTGCAGGCTGCGGCCGACCGGCTGACAGCGGACGGCGTGGACGTACTGCACACCATCGGTGGCGACGACACCAACACTACTGCAGCTGATCTTGCCGCGTTCCTGGCTCGAAGTGGACACGAGCTGACGGTGGTCGGGCTGCCCAAGACCATTGACAACGACATCGTCCCGATTCGTCAGTCGCTAGGGGCATGGACAGCGGCCGAGCAGGCGGCACGTTTCGCACAGAACGTCGTTGGTGAGCACAATTCTGGATCACGCATGCTCCTGGTCCACGAGGTTATGGGACGCCACTGCGGATGGCTGACCGCCGCCGCGGCACAGGCGTACCGGGAATGGCTCGATACGCGGTCCTGGCTACCCGACATCGGCCTCAGTCGCGAGGCCTGGGAGATCCATGGCGTATACGTCCCTGAGGCGGTCTTCGATCTGGAGACCGAAGCTCAACGTCTCACAGAGACGATGGATCGGATTGGCTCGGTCAACCTCTTCATTTCCGAGGGCGCCGGCCTGGAGACCATCGTGGCTGAGCTTGAACGCTCCGGCGAGGACGTCGCGAGAGACCCCTTCGGCCACGTCAAGATAGACAAGATCAACCCCGGTGCCTGGTTTGCAAGCAAGTTCGCCGAGCGCCTGGATGCCGGGAAGGTGATGGTGCAGAAATCGGGATACTTCTCCCGGTCGGCAGCAGCTAATGAGCGTGACCTCGCATTGATCAAGTCCATGACCCACCTGGCGGTCGATTCAGCGCTGCGTCGTGAGCCGGGAGTGATCGGGCACGACGAAGAGCGCGGCGACGAACTGCGAGCCATTGAATTTGGGCGAATCCGAGGCGGCAAGCCGTTCGACATCAGCGCACCGTGGTTCTCGGCTCTGCTGGACGGCATCGGGCAGCCCAGCGCTCAACTCACCGGCGCCCACTGACCCCACTCCATCTCTGTGCAGGAACCTACGTGAACCTAGGTTCCTCACGGTCTGCACAGGTTGCAAACGATGCAGACCGTCAGAAAGCTACGTTCACGTAGGTTTCTGCAACCGGGTGGTGGGGTGAAGTGAGGGTGAGCATTCGGACTAGGACTTCTTGCGCCCGCGTACCACGGCGGAGAACAGGTAGGCAAGGGCGGCGCCCAATCCCATTCCTGTGGCAGCTCCGCTGACGTAACCGGCGCCCATTCCAGCGCGGACCGAGCGCGCCGCTACAGCCGTTGGTACCACGTTCGCCGCTTCCTCTTGTTGTTCTTGCTGAGCTGACTGCGGCTCGGGGCCGCTGCTTGTCTCCTTCTCCGGAGCAACCGGGACCGCCTCGTGCTGCGCAGTGCCGATCCATGCTGCAACGAAGAGCACGAGCTGAGCAAAGATGTTGAAGAACAGCAT
Organism: Propionibacteriaceae bacterium; assembly: GCA_035253925.1. Classification (GTDB taxonomy): domain Bacteria; phylum Actinomycetota; class Actinomycetes; order Propionibacteriales; family Propionibacteriaceae; genus Microlunatus. The sequence goes on along the minus strand of DATFBI010000094.1, from coordinate 17,512 downwards.
GAGGACGATCACCGGCCCGAAGATCACCGCAGCCGGATTGCCGCGAAAAGTACTGATCAAGATGCTGGCCACAAACTGAAGGGCCACCAGTGCTATTGAACCCAGCAGCGCCCCTCGCCGTACCACGGACCACGGCTCACGGGTCTCCGGCAGCACCGTGAAGAGGTACATGAAGATCAGCCAGCCGGCGCCGATCGAGACCACAATCGAGCTGGCCCGAAGCAGCGGTGCAATCCACGGCTGATCACTCAGGCCAAGCCACTCGACCACCGTGTTTGCAAGGGAAGTAGAAAGCGAGGTAAGGCCGAACATTACGGCCATCCCGACAAGCAGGCCGAATAAGAGAAAAAGATTGCCGAGCACCTTGATCACGATGTTGATCTTTTCGGGCCGCAGGTCGAATCCGGGTCGCCACTGGGTCCGCACCGCATTCTTGAGGTGGCCCATCCATTTGGCGCCGGTGTAGAGAGCCACCACCAGACCGACGATGCCAATCGTCCAGTAACTACTCAGGGCGTTGTTCACCAGGCTCACGATCTTTTCGCGCGTGGCCTGGTCTACCCCGCCTAGCGCATCAGCGGCAGCGTCGGCGACGTTGTCTAGCAGCCCGGGCTGGACGACGGTGAGCACGAAACCAGTGACCGAAAAAGCCACCATCAGTATCGGTACCAACGCCAGGACCGAAAAGTAGGTGGTTGCGGCGGCAAACTGCGAGCCGAGCCGGCTGGTGTACCGCTCAACCGCACGAATTATGTGTGCGATCCAGGGTCGTTGCTTGAGCTGCTTGATGTGCTCCGGCACCGCAACCATGGCCTTCCTTCTTTGCTACCCGCCCACCCTTGCGCCCTCGACGCTATTGGACCCAGAGGCGCATAGACACGCTCTTGACACCTGCCATTACAGAGCCCTTGGCTGAGGCTATGAGCCAACTGTTGACCGATTCCGAAGTGACCCAGCAGCTGCAGGGACTGCCCAGCTGGCGCCGTGCCGACGAAGATGAGCCCGCGATCACTGCGACGTACGAGCTGACCGACTTTGTCGCCGCGCTGGACTTCGTCAATCGGGTTGGTCATGAAGCAGAGCTCATCAACCACCATCCAGACATCGACATCCGATGGAACAAAGTGACCCTAGTTCTCTCAACACATTCTGAAGGTGGTCTCACCCACAACGACATTGAATTGGCGCATCGAATCAACGAGGCATTCGGCGAGGAAGGATAGCTCTCGAACGCGCGGTTACTGGTACGCCTCCGGCGCAGGACAAGTACAGACCAGATTGCGGTCCCCGTAACCACCGTCGATACGGCTGACGGGCGGCCAGTATTTGTCGAAGCCCTCCGCGTAGAGCGGACCGGTATGAATCCCCCCGGGGAATGCAGCGACCTGCCTTGAGTAGGGATGATCCCAGGTATCAGCAGTCACCTCAACCTGGGTATGAGGGGCATTCCGCAATGGATTGTCCTGTCGCGACCACTCGCCTTTTTCGATCTTGGTAATCTCCGTCCGGATGCTGATCATGGCGTCACAAAACCGATCAATTTCTTCCAGCGGCTCAGATTCGGTCGGCTCAACCATCAAGGTGCCCGCCACCGGAAAACTCATGGTCGGTGCATGGAAGCCGTAATCGATCAGCCGCTTGGCCACATCCTCACCCGTCGCTCCGCTGCCCCTTGTCAGCGGGCGCAAATCGAGAATGCACTCATGCGCGACCCATCCGTTCCGTCCGGCATACAACACTGGGTAGTGATCACGAAGTCGCGCCGCGACGTAGTTCGCGGCCAGCAACGCGTGCTTGGTGGCAGATGTCAGGCCGTCGGCCCCCATCATGGCAATGTAGGCGTAGCTAATCGGCAGGATCCCAGCTGATCCATATGGAGCAGCCGAGATAGGGCCAATGCCGGTCCCCGGACCTGCCGCATCGAGCAAGGGATGGTTGGGCAAGAAGGGCGCCAGGTGCCCAGCAACGCCGACCGGCCCCACACCTGGTCCACCACCACCATGCGGAATGCAGAAAGTCTTGTGGAGATTGAGATGGCTCACGTCAGCACCAAAGCTGCCTGGTTCCGCCAGGCCGAGCAGTGCGTTCAGGTTGGCTCCATCGACATAGACCTGACCACCGGCCTCATGAACCATGTCGCACAGTTCGACGATGCCTTCTTCGAACACGCCGTGGGTCGAGGGGTACGTCACCATGATCGCCGCCAGTTGATCACGATATTCAGTGATCTTGGTACGCAGGTCCTGTAGGTCGACAGCCCCATCGGCGGCAGCCTTGACCACCACAACTCTCAAGCCCGCCATAGTCGCTGAGGCAGCGTTCGTACCATGTGCCGACGAGGGGATGAGGCAGATCCGACGTTGATCGTCACCTCGGGAGTCGTGATAAGCCCGGATGGCAAGCAGCCCAGCAAGCTCGCCCTGACTGCCTGCGTTCGGCTGGATCGAGACCTTCGCGTAGCCGGTGAGCTCGGCGAGCCAGGACTCGAGGTCAGCGACCAGCTCGAGATATCCTTCCGCGTCCTCCACAGGTGCAAAAGGATGCAAATTGGCAAAGCCTGGATAGGAAATCGGCTCCATTTCGGTGGTCGCGTTGAGCTTCATGGTGCAGGAGCCAAGCGGGATCATCCCGCGATCAAGAGCAAGATCCCGATCCGACAAGGCGCGTAGGTAGCGAAGCATCGCAGTTTCGCTGTGATGGGTGTTGAAAACCGGATGGGTGAGGTAGTCGGTCGTACGCTCTCGGCCAGCTAGGTTGCCGGCAAACCGCCGCTCCTGGCTAGCTGACACTCCAAATGCTCTGCGCACCTCAGTTAGCTGGGCAGTCGTGGCATCTTCCCCGACGGAAACCCCGACATGATCATCATCGACGAGGCGAAGGTGGATTCCGGCCGCTCGTGCGGCAGCAACCACTGCAGCGGCCCGGCCCGGTACCTGAGCCAGCACCGTGTCGAAAAAGGAGTCGTGAACTACGCCGATGCCTCCAGCAACAAGATCACCGGCCAAATCCGTAGCGCGATCATGAATTGTCTCGGCGATCTCTCGAATTCCGCGTGGGCCGTGGTAGACGGCATACATGCTGGCGGCGACGGCAAGCAGCACTTGCGCGGTACAGATGTTCGAGGTCGCCTTCTCGCGGCGGATGTGCTGCTCTCGAGTCTGCAAGGCCAACCGGAAGGCAGGCGTGCCGTCACGATCTTTGGAGACTCCGACCAGCCGGCCTGGCAAAGTACGCTCCAGCCCTGCCCGAACCGAGATGAAAGCCGCATGCGGTCCGCCATAGAACAGCGGAACGCCAAATCGCTGGCTGGATCCAACAGCCACGTCGGCGCCCCACTCCCCCGGCGGGGTCGTCATTGTCAACGCCATGAGGTCGCAGGCCGCGATCACCATGGCACCACGGGCATGGGCGCGCTCCGCGATCGTGCGCAACTCGTCGGTGCTGGCCAGCCGACCGCTGGCGCCCGGGGTCTGCACCAGGACTGCAAAGAGATCAACTTCGGCTACCGCCTCCGCCAAAGGCTTCTCGGCAACGATGACCGGAATCCCAAGCGCAGCCGCCCTGGTAGCCATTACGCCGATGGTCTGCGGCAGGGTGTCGCGGTCCAGCAGGATCGCCTCTCCGACCTTGGTACTCCGACGTGCCAGTGACACGGCCTCCGCCGCCGCGGTCGCCTCATCAAGCAGACTCGCTCCCGCCGTAGGCAGTGCTGTGAGATCAGAAATCACCGTTTGAAAGTTGAGCAACGCCTCCAGCCGGCCCTGACTGATCTCGGGCTGGTAGGGCGTATAGGCGGTGTACCAAGCCGGCGACTCGAGCACGTTACGGCGGATAACCGACGGCGTGATGGTGCCGTGGTACCCGAGACCGATCATCGATGTGAGCGGCCGATTACGGCTGGCTAGCTCACGCAGCTTCGCCAGCGTCTCCGATTCCGATAGTTTCGCTGGGAGCTGAGGCGGCTCCGTACTGCGGATCGATCTTGGTAGGGATTGATCGACCAGCTGCTCCAGATTGGTCAGCCCTAGGGCAGCCAGCATCTTGTCCCGATCATCTGGCTGTGGACCGATGTGACGCGTGCTGAACTGCAGCGACGGAGGTGAGCTCTGCTGGGTGTCCGGAAGCGTGGCGGTCATCGATCTTCTTTCGCGCGTGTGCAGGTATCTGCTGTCGCATGTGCGGCAGCACTCCCCCTCTGTCACCCACGGCTCCAGAGTTGCCATAGCGCACGCGGTCTTGCTGCCTGAGAGGTTCCGGGGATGTTGCCCCTTCGGCGCCACTACCTGATGACAAGCGGTGAACTCTCCCGCGCGGCCTTTCCAGCAGCGCCCAGATTACTCGTTCAGCCAGTTGCGCGGGCTTGACGACGCTGAGAAAGCTCGTCATGGGTCTGCCCGGGCTCATCAACCTCCGCGCGCTCAGCGGGAAGCTGTGCAAGCGTTCCTTCGATGTCGCGCCAGACGCCACCTAGCGCGATACCGAACACGCCCTGGCCGCCACGCAGCAGGTCGATTACCTCATCATCTGAGGTGCATTCGAAGACCGAGACTCCGTCACTCATCAAGGTGACCTGGGTCAGGTCCTGAACGCCACGTTTACGCAGATGCTCGATGGCGGTACGGATCTGCTGCAACGAAATACCGGCGTCGATCAGCCGTTTGATTACCTTTAAGATCAAGATGTCTCGAAAGCTGTAGAGGCGTTGCGAGCCCGACCCCGAGGCGCTCCGGATCTCCGGAACGACCAACCCGGTACGCGCCCAGTAGTCAAGCTGACGATAGGTGATGCCAGCCGCACTGCATGCGACCGGTCCACGGAAACCGGTGTCCGTTGGAAGCGGCGAGAAGTCACCCTCAAACAGCAGCCCCTGCGCTTCAGCCGGCGCCATTCCAGGGGATTCGGCCGGACTAGCTGATGCGTCGGTGCTACTCACGTGTTGCCTCCGGATTCTGCCGAGTGATTTGGCGAATCAAGTTGCTGCGAGGGGAAGAGAGGAACTCGGATGAGTTCCCTCCGCGTAATTCCACGGTCGGCATTACATTAAGAACCTACGACGAGCGCACCAAGTGGGTCAAACACCGCGCCGCCGAGTCCGACCGGCCGAGACCAAGTCTTAACTCAGGATTTTGGCTCTTCGCCAGTGACAAAATCGTCGGGATTGACCTGGTCGAGGAACTCGCGGAACTTTTCTACTTCGTCGTCTTCGGCCTCGGGAATCTCGATGCCGGCCTCGTCGAGTACGTCCTCGGCGCAATAGATGTCGGAGCCGACTCTCAGCGCGAGGGCGATCGCGTCCGACGGGCGTGAGCTGATTTCGATCCCATCAACCAGCAGCACGGCGTAAAAAGTGCCACCTTCGAGTTCGGTGATGTGCACCTCCGTCAGCCGGTGGCCCAGGGTCGTGAGAGTGTCGACCATTAGATCGTGCGTGAGCGGCCTCGGTGGGACGATGCCCTCCTGCGCGTTGGCGATTGCAGCCGCTTCGGCGGCGCCAATCCAGATGGGTAGATAGCGCGTTCCGCCCACCTCACGCAACAGGACCATCGGAGCGTTCGACGGCATCTCGACTCGGACACCAACCACATCGAGCTCGCGCATGCGACAACACTACTTCGCGAGCCGCGAGCTACAAGATCAACCCCGCCGAGGTAGGCGCGTTGCGTGAGGGAACTCGGAGTGCAATGCTGATCACGAGCGTCGGCATTGCATCAGCGATCACCCAGAAATCACACGCTCCATGCCAGTGCGTACCAGTGCTGCATGGAAGCTGATCACCAGCTGCGTCACGTCTCCGGGGACGTCGCGGTTGCTACCGGCGCGTCGCACGTACGGTGCAATCGCCTGCTCGACGAGACCGACCTCTCGCTCAGCCGCCAACTGGAAGGCCCGCAGGTGCCGGCCGTCGATCCCGTACTCAGCCAAGCGGCGGGCAGCGATGGCAAGCGTCAGGGCGTCTCTGCCGTAGTGCGCGGTTCCGCGTCGGGTGGTCACGATTTGAGCACGTTCCAGCTCGCTGAGGGCACCCTCGGTTAAGCCGCTGGCATCCAACAACTCCTGACGGGTGAGCCTGACCGGCTGCTTTGCCGGTGCGGTCGGTGGGTTCGAACTGTGTCCACTGCCGGGGAACCCATTGCCAGTCTGGGAGCCCTGGCTGCTCAGATTCAGTTGAGCCTGACCACGGTCGACCTGCTCCAGATGCTCCCGAATGACCTTCAGCGGCAAGTAATGCTCACGCTGCACCGACAAGACGTAACGCAGCCGCTCGACATCACCTTCGCTGTATCGGCGGTATCCAGAAGGCGCCCGCTGTGGCCTGATCAGGCCCTCCGACTCTAGGAATCTGATCTTGGAGATCGAAATCTCGGGGAATTCGGTGCGCAGTATGGCCATCACCTGACCGATGCTGCGAGTCGCTGCTCTGAGACGGGATTCGGACTGGGGCGCGCTCGTCGTCTCGGCGCCACGGGCGCGAGCTTCGGCGGCCGTGCTGGCCGGAGACTCGGCTGGATTCGGCATGATCTGCGCGGACTACTCCGGGGTCCGATTACTCCCGAAGTACACGAGACGGAATTTGCCGATCTGCACCTCGTCGCCGTTCCGCAGCAGGCGTTCCTCGACAAGATCACGGTTGACGTAGGTGCCGTTGAGGCTGCCAACGTCTCTGACCACGGTGCCCTCCGGCGTACGGGTGAACGTAGCGTGTCGGCGGGACACCGAGATGTCGTCCAGAAAGATGTCGGAATCCTGATGCCGTCCAACGGTGACGACATCGGTGTCCAACAAGAATCGGCTGCCGGCGTTCGCCCCGCGCTGGACGATAAGCAGCGCCGAACCGAACGGCAACGCATTGACGGCGGCCTCATCTTCGGCCGTCAGCGAGTCCGTATCACGTTCCTCAACCATCGCGGGCATCGCCTTGGTCGTGTCGCCGGTCGGCACCTTCTCGGGGGTTGCGGCTCGGGCGGCACCAGGTACTAGCGCCGAGCCACATTGGCCGCAGAAGTTACTCCCCTCTGGGTTCTCATGTCCACAGTTGGTACAGAACGGCATTGCTTCGGCTTTCGTTGTGCAGCCCCGAAAGGCTCGAGGCGTGATGGAGAGTTTAGGACCAAGCGCAAGCCCGTATGTAGTAAATCGGCGATCGCGCCACGCGCCGTGCTGAGGAGGAGGGGAAATGCTTCTCGTCCCCAGAGCGACGACGGAGTAGGCGGGCTCCAAGGCGCGACTCAGCCACTCACGTGCTCAGCGTATGAATCAGCGTCTAACAGATCGTCCAAGTCGGCGGACTCGTCAAGTTCGACCTGGAAGAGCCAGCCATCTCCGTAGGGGTCGTTGTTGATGGTTTCGGGGTGGAGATCCAGCATTGCGTTGACTTCGGTAACTATTCCGGGCACTGGACAAAAGATGTCGGAAACGCTCTTGGTTGACTCCAGCTCCCCGCATGCGTCGCCGGCCGCCACGGTGTCTCCAACTTCTGGCAAGGTAACGAACACGATGTCGCCTAGCTGGTCGGCTGCGTATTCGGTAATCCCCACTCGGACGCTGTTACCGTTGCCGCTGCGAACCCATTCATGCTCGGTTGAGTACTTCAAATCTTCGGGATAGTCCGACATCAGGCTCCTCAAAGGATCACATTGTCACCGAGGTGTTGGCGGCGCGGATGCGGAGCGAGCGTACTGATTTTCGCGTGCCGCGTGCAAGGATTCGATCACGACACGGCTTTCCTGCTCAATCTGCACCTGCCCGCTGATGCTCGGCCCGGTGATCTCAGAGACAATTCCCCCTCGGAACCGTGCAGCTTCTTCCAGACTGTGGGGATTCCCGATGACCTCCAAAGTGATCGGGCGGCTGACCGGCTTGCCGTCGATAACTAACCCTTGCTCATTGGAGCCGAACCAGGTCGACGCCACGACGCGGATCGTGTTGTTCACCTCGATCACCTCAGCACCGGCATCCCGCATTTCTTCAACAGCATCGAGCAGAACCCCGGCATCGACGGCCGTTTTCGGATCGGCGATTCGCATTCGGATCCCAGGTCCTTCAGCGGGTGCCGTACCGGCAAGAATGGATAGCTCCAAGAGATGCTTCTCGGCCTCCTCTCGAGCCACCCGCTGGGTGTCGGCACCTGATTGCAGGTTGCTCCGGGTCTGCTCGAGCTGGGTGATCTCACCCTCGAGCCGTCGAGACTCGGTGCTTAGTCCGTCCAATAGTTGAATCAGGTCTTCACGTCGTGCCGAGGCATATGTGTCGTCGGTTGCGTTGATCCGAATCTGCATGGCGCCGGCTGCCCCAACGACGAACAACATCACCGCTGCCAGGATCTGCCCGCGACCCGGACGCTGCAGGGAGACCCGGAGCCGGGCGCGCGCGTCGCGGGCGGTGTCGGCAGCCGCTGCGGAAGTAGTAACCGGCGGTGCCGCACTGGCCGCCTGCTCGGCCCGAAAGTTCGCAGCATCCTCCTCGCCAGTCAGCCGTCGCTGGCTGCGCCGAAGCGAGGTGATGCGTCGAGAAACGGCGTTGTGCGGCCGAATGCGCCGTCGCCTGTGCCGTACCGACGACTCTTGATTGTGATGATCGACGTGTCGCTGGTCAGGCATGGAACAGCACCCGCCTGATTGCTGCAGCATTGGTAAAGATACGGATTCCGAGCACCACAACGACCCCGGTTGCCAACTGCGAACCGACGCCAATCTGATCGCCTACATAGACGATGGCGGCCGCAATCAAGACATTGGAGATGAAGGACACAATGAAGACCCGGTCGGTGAAGGTGCCTTCCAAGTACGCCCGAAAAGCGCCGAACAATGCGTCCATCGCGGCCACGATCGCGATGGGAAGGTAGGGCTGTAGGACCTGGGGAATCGACGGCTCCAGGACAATTCCGATCACGATCCCAGCGAGCAAACCGAACAGCGGGATCATGAGGCCGCCCTCCCCGCATGACGGAGCACAATGCCAGGATCGGCTGCCAGATCGAGCTGTTTCACGTCACTGATCTCGTATCTCATTCGCCGGTTCTGGGCCAGGTCATTCCACCACGCCCCCGCCGAAGTCTCAACAAAGCGAGCCTGCAGCGTACGCGCATCCCCGATCGCTTCCACCCGATACGGACGAGTTAGGGACCGATAGTCCACGGTGATAGCGTCACCGGCGCTTCGGATCGCGGTCAGGTTTGACAGCCGATGCTCGTTGATCGAAATCGCCTCGGCACCGGCCTCCCATAGTCCGTTCGCCAACACCTGGAGATCAATGTCGAGCACCCGATCCCGGGCATCTTCAGCCGCTGACGGCGAGTCGTCAACGACGATCAGCACCCCAGGGCCTGAAACCGCAGCATTACCCACGACTGGATCGAGGATGTTGATCTGGGATTCGATGCTCCGTGCCGCATCATCGTCGCCTAAGGCTGCCGTGCGTAGCGTCGCAATGTCCTCACTCAGCGAGGTGACTCTGCCGCGTAGTTGATCTTGCTCACGTTCGGCTGTCCGTATCCGACTGATCAGCTCCGACCGCTCCGATTGGAGCGCGGGCTCGGCGCGAGTCGTCTGAAGTGCCGCCACCGCAAACAAGGCGCCGATGATCATTGCCAGTACGCCAAGCTTCCAGCGTCGTCTGGGTGGCTCGCTTCCGCGCCCTGCGGCGAGGGCGTAATCGGGATCGACCGGCTGCCGAATGATCTGGTTGAGCAGGTCCATGCTGGCGTCCGGCGCCGGCTCAGTGGCGGCCGCAGGTGTTGCGTTGGCCGAGTTGCCGGCCTGACTTTGGCGCGCCTGGCTCTGGGCGCTGTGCGAGTTTTCGACGCGTACTCGTGCTCGGCGCCGCGGGGACGTAACAGTCATGCGGTTGATGCGATGGTCTCCGGCCGCTAGCCGGTCACACCACGGCGGCTTCGGCGGTGGACGGGCGGCATGGTGTGCAGCAGCTTGATGGTCTGCGCAATATAGAGCCCGCCGGCGTACCAGTACAAGGCGGTGCCCCAGATCGCGAACGCCCAGCCCAACACCCAGGCCAGCTGCAACCAGCCCTGTTCACCGGAGCCGAGCAGCACCAACGGAAACGCGTATAGCAGGCTGAAGGTAGCTGCCTTGCCGAGGAAATGCACCGGAAGTGACGAGAACCCCCTAGTCTTGAGCATCGGTACCAAACAAGCGATCACCACATCTCGTCCTACGACGAGGGCGACCAGCCACCACGGGACGATCTCGCGCAAAGCCAGCCCGAGCAAAACCGCCAGAATGTAGAGCCGATCGGCGATGGGATCCAGCATCTGTCCGATCCGCGAAGTCTGATGCCACGCGCGCGCCAGGTAACCGTCCAGCCAATCGGTGAAGCCGCCGAGTGCCAGTACGAGGACCGCCAGTCCATCCGCATGCGGGCCGATGATCAGCCACAGCACAATAGGTGCGCCGGCCAGCCGGAGAAAGCTCAGCATATTGGGCAGCGTCCAGGCACGATCGGTGTCGTACAGCGGAACCCTGGCGGCGATGGGTGCTGTGCCGGAGGCGTCGATCGACGATGATTCAGGGTTCTGCGGTACGCCGGCGACCGAGATCCGCCGCTCGCTACCTGTCACAGGGCCAGCCTAGTTCTCGACCTTCATCCATTTCGAAAGGACGTAGTTCTGCCGCACGTCCGGCCAACTGCAGAATTCGTACGGCGTACCGGCGCCGCAGCGAGAGGGCAGTCGCGACGGCATCGTTGTGCAACCGGCGACAGATGCTGGCTCGAGTGCGCTCGGAGTCAAGCCTGCTGGAGTTGGCTGGAAGCATTGGCCAGGCCGCATCAAGGACATGGCTGAGGTCGCTCTCAGCCTGCTCACGATCATGACGGGACAGATGTGGCTCAAGAGCGGCGTTCGCCGCATCCGAGACCAGCAGGACGGTGGCCGGATCAATGCCGGGCATCAGGACGAGCTCGAGAGCATGCTGCGCCCGTCGTACCAGGGCCGCATCGAGGGCGGCCCAGGCGCGTTCCGCGCGCACGTTCGCCCGATCCACCCGAGTTGTCAGCCAGGTAATCCGCCAGCTAACGATCAACGCGACGATGATCACCAAGGCGGTGACGTCCACGATGCTCACCCGATGCTCGTCTCGGTCCACGGAGCAGGTGCTGCGGAAAGCGCGGCTCGGTAGACCGCAACGACGGTTTCGCCAACGGCCGACCAGTCGTAGCGCCTGGCAGCTTGTTGTGCCCTCGCGGTGCGCAGCGGATTGGGACGCTCGAGTACCCCGAGTACAGCAGCGGCCAGCGCACGCGGGTCACCAACAGTAAAGACCTCACCAAGGCGTCCTTCGTCATGTGGCGAACCAAGGAGATCGATAAATGGTGGAAGCTCTGAGGCCACAATTGGCACCCCACTCGCCATAGCCTCAACCAGCACAATGCCAAAGCTTTCTCGCGCCAGGTGCGGTGCGACAAAGACGTCGGCGGACTCCAGGAGCGCGATCTTGGCTTCGACAGTGATCATGCCGAGACTGCGGCACCACTCCGGTAGCGGACGACTTCCCTGTCCAGCAACAATCACCTCAAGGTCTGGCCGTCTGTTCATGATGAGCGGCGCGGCGGCCAGCAGCACCTCGAGGCCTTTGCGTGGCTCGTCCAATCGCCCCAGAAAGACCAGTTTTATGCGCCCTGAGCCCTTCGACAAGCTCAGGACAGCGCCTGTCGATCGGCGCGGTTCTACGAGCTCAGGGTGTGTGTCTCGGCGGCGGGCGAAATCGTCGAATTGAATCCCGTTGGGAATAACCACCGCGTCTCGCCCCAAATGTTGCACTACCACGTTTCGGGCTGACTCTGAGACGGCGATGCCCGCATCGATTTTTTCGACTGCTCCGCGTAGCACGCCGCCGGCCAATTGCATCGATCGCGATCGTGGCGTGGCGGCATGGAAAGTGGCCACCACTGGTTGTTCGGCCGCCCAGAGTGCCAATAACGAGATGCTCGGTGTGATTGGTTCGTGGATATGGAGCACGTCGAAGTTGCCCCTGCGTAGCCAGCGGCGTACCCGTGCAGCACTGACTGGCCCGAAGTTAACCCGGGCCACCGACCCGTTGTAACGGACCGGCATTGTCGCACCAACACTGGCGAATTCCGCCAGATCGAGTGCTTCACTGGCAGACCCGGGCTGGCCGGGAGCCAGCACACAGGGCCGATGCCCCGCATGCCGGAGGTAGCGCGCCAGGCCGAGGACATGATTTTGTACGCCACCTGGTACGTCGAATGAGTAGGGACAGACGATTCCAACGCGCAGCGAGCCGGGCGGTTTGGTCACCGAGCCTCCTCAGCCCACGCCTGGTGATCGAAGAAGAACGGCTGCATCATGTGCCAGTCTGCTGGCTGCTTGGCAATGGTCTCGGCAAAAAAGTCCGCGACCTGTTGCATCATGGCAACCAATCCATCACGCCCCGGACGTGGCGGGATCGGGTTTCCGATGATGATCGCCATGCCACGTTCGGTGAACTGGCAAACCGCGGGCAGCAAAGCTGCTCCGGTGCGCCGAGCCAGCAGTGCCGGGCCGACTGGCATGGTGATGGGCTGGCCACGCCATAACACCGGGACACCGGTTCTGGCTAGGTCCCGATCCGCCAGCAAACAAACGACGCGGCGGCGATGGATGGAATCAATCAGGGCCGATAGCACGTCAGGGTCACGATGGGAGTGCACCTGCATGCCCAGGCGCTCCCGAAAGGCGAGGAACGCTGCGAACTCATCGGGCGGCAGTTGCTCGACCACTGTCGATACCGGCATTCCAGTTACGCAAGCCCACGCCCCCGCCAGGTCCCAGTTGCCGCTATGCGGCAGGGCGACAACAGCTCCCGATCCGGCATGTGCAGCTCTCACAGCCTGCTCATTGACAGCGCAGACGCGACGCCGAATTTCGGTCTCGGACCAGGTCGGCAGCGCCAAGACCTCATAGAAGCTGCGCAGATAGGAACTCACGGCAGCACGCATGAGGCCATCACCGGCCGGCCTCCCGGTGGCCTGTGCCAGGTTGTGCCGCAAGGTGCGGACATGGATGCCGTTGCGGCGCACGGCCACCCAGCTGAGGGTGGAGCTGATCAACGAAACCAGCCTGGCAGGAAGTCGAGCGCCGACTCGCCAGCCGAAGCGGTAGACCCTACGGACTAGCCAGTTCCGCAGCACGTCGCCCCGGTTCTGCGACGCAGCTGCGGCCACAGTGTCAGGCCGAACGCGCATCTGCAGCCTTGGCCTGCTTCCTGACCTGGGCGATTCGCTGCAGCACTGTGATCATGCTTGTTACAGCCAAGGCGGCTACCGCGATGTTGAGCACATACGGAACTCCTAGACCGGCGAAGAACGCACCGACAAGGATGATCACCAACCGATCGGCGCGCGCGGCTAGGCCGCCCTTGCAGACGAATCCCAGGCTCTCAGCGCGGGCCTTGACATAGGAGGTCCATTGTCCGAAGACCAAGCCCGCCAATGCGATGCCCGCCCACAGAGTTGAGTCCTGTCGATACACGAAGTAGAGCAGGATGCCGCCGAAGACGGCGGCGTCTCCGAGCCGGTCGGAGGTTGAGTCAAGGAAGGCACCCCAGTTGCTGGACTTTCCGGTGATCTTGGCCATCAGGCCGTCGATCATGTCGGAGATCACGAAGATGATCACGATCAGCACGCCCTGCCAGAGCCAACCTTGAGGGAAGCAGATCAGTGCCGCGAGCACCACACCAAGAGTGCCGATGATCGTCACGACGTCCGGTGAGACCCCGAGCTTGATCAACAGTCGCGCAATTGGACCTAGCAGGGTGGCAGACAAGCCCCTGAAACGCTCAAGCATTACATCCGCTCCAGCATTAGCTTTGCCTCGAGGCGGCGTAGGAGTCCCAGCAGCTGCGTACGATCTCCCAGGTTTGATCCAGTAGCTGCGGCAACGCTTTGGTTTGCCCGACGACGGGAAGGAAATTGGCGTCGCCCGACCAGCGGGGTACGACGTGCTGGTGCAGGTGCGCCGCGATTCCGGCCCCAGCGATCGCGCCCTGGTTGATGCCGAGGTTGAAGCCGTGCGGCGAGCTCGCGGCCCGCAGTACGTGCATGGCGTCTTGGGTGAGTATGCCGAGGGCGAGCAGCTCGTCGCGGTCCAACTCGGTGAGGTCAGCGACGTGCCGGTATGGGCAGATCAGCAGGTGGCCCGGTGAGTAGGGATAGAGGTTGAGCACCGCGTACGCCAACTCGCTGCGGTGCACAATCAGTCCCTCCCGGTCTTCCCGGGACTGTACGGCGCAGAACGGACATTCCTGTTCGTCTGTGGTGGCCGGCTTGTTTTCACCCTGGATATAGACCATCCGGTGCGGGGTCCACAGCCGCTCGAATCCGTCGGGAGTACCGGGATGAGCGCCTGAATCCTCAGTCACTCCCAACTCCCTACCTCTCCTGACTTGTCAGAGTCCGTTGACCTCTAGCCCAAACAGATTCTGACAAGCCGGTGACTCAGACTTGGCGGCGCGCCGCAATGTCGCTGGTGATCTCCCCGATCGCCGCATCGATCGGGACGCCATTCTTCTGCCGCCGGTCGCGATAGCGGAACGAAACTGCGTTCGCGGCAGCATCCTCGCCGCCAGCGATCAAGATGTATGGCACCTTGACCCGTTCGGCGTTACGGATCTTCTTCTGCATCCGGTCATCGGAGCTGTCCACTTCGACCCGTACGCCGGCTGCCTGCAATCGGTCCGCGATGTTTTGCAGGTAGGCGTTGTGCTCCCCCGCTACCGGGATGCAGATCACCTGCACCGGCGCCAACCACGGTGGAAACGCGCCGGCATAGTGCTCGACCAGGACACCGATGAAGCGTTCAACTGAGCCGAACAGGGCCCGGTGGATCATCACCGGCCGCTGCCGCGTGCCATCAGGTGCAGTGATCTCGAGGTCGAAACGATCCGGCAGCATCAGATCAACCTGGATGGTGGACATCTGCCAAGTACGGCCGATGGCGTCGCGGGCCTGAACCGAGATCTTCGGTGCGTAGAAAGCTGCACCGCCCGGGTCCAGGACCAGGTCGAGACCAGAGACCTCCGCAGCTTGCCGCAGGGCATCGGTCGCCCGTTCCCAGTCTTTGTCCGAACCGATGGATTTCTCCGGATCGCGCGTGGACAGCTCAAGGTAGAAGTCGGTCAGGCCATAGTCACCGAGCAGGTCAAGCACGAACTGCAGCAGCGATATCAGCTCGCCTTGCATCTGGTCCACCGTGCAGTAGATGTGCGCGTCATCCTGAGTCATGCCCCGCACCCGGGTAAGACCATGCACTACGCCGGACAGCTCGTAGCGATAGACGCTGCCAAACTCGAACAGTCGCAACGGGAGCTCCCGATAGGACCGCCCACGCGACCGGAAGATCAGGCAGTGCATCGGGCAGTTCATCGGCTTCAGGTAGTAATCCTGCCCTTGGCGCTTCAGGCTGCCATCGGCGTGGCGCTCCTCATCGACATGCATCGGTGGGTACATCAGGTCGCCATAGAAGCCGAGGTGCCCTGAGATGTTGAACAGGTCGGCCTTGCTGATGTGCGGGGTGTTCACAAATTCATAGCCGGCCTCGACATGGCGCTGCCGGGAATAGTCCTCCATGATTTTGCGCAGTAGGCCGCCCTTAGGATGGAAGACCGCCAGCCCTGAGCCGATCTCATCGGGAAAGGAGTACAGGTCGAGCTCGATGCCGAGTTTGCGATGGTCGCGCTTTGCCGCCTCTTCCAGCCGGGTCTCGTAGGCCTTGAGCTCTTCTCGACTCGGCCAAGCTGTTCCGTAAAGGCGCTGTAGCTGGTTGTTGTGCTGATCACCGCGCCAGTAGGCCGCCGAGTTCCGAGTTAGTGCGAAGGCGGGAATGTAGCCGGTGTGCGGTACGTGCGGACCGCGGCATAGATCCTTCCAGGCAACCGAGCCATCACGCCGCACATTGTCGTAGATAGTCAGCTCACCAGCGCTTACTTCAGCACTCGCCTCCTCATCGGCCGCGGCTGCAGATTTGTCTGCGATCAACTCCAACTTGTACGGCTCTGCGGCCAACTCGGCACGGGCATCCTCATCACTGACCGCTCGACGCTGGAAGCGCTGTCGCTCCTTGATGATCTTGGTCATGGCCTTTTCAATCCGGCGAAGATCATCAGGGGTGAAGGGGGCCGCTACATCGAAGTCGTAGTAGAAACCGTCCTTGATCGGCGGTCCGATGCCGAGCTTGGCCTCCTCGTGCAGCAACTGGACAGCCTGAGCGGCAACGTGTGCAGTGGAATGCCGCAAGATATCGAGGCCATCCGAGCTATCGATCTTGACCGGCTCAACAGTGGCATTTCTCGGCAGCGTGCGGTTGAGATCGCACAATTCACCGTTCACACGTACTGCGACGACTGTCGGGTCGTCACCGAAGAGATCAAGTCCGGTAGTGGTGGTGTCCGTCACTCGCTGCTGGCTAACGCCGCCTGCTGCGATCGTGATGGACATCGTGGACACCATCGATTCCTTCCTGTGCACTGAATCATTGCTCGTGAGGTCCCGGGTAAGCCTAGACCTCCCAACGGCTAGGCTCGACGCAGTTAGTTCACCAGAGCTGTTGCGGGTGCTCGGCTGCTAAGTGCTTGCCCCGGCTCTGGGCGGCTACCACCCAAGTGCTTGAGATATGGTGGGCGTCGCTCTAGCGGGCGATTGGCGCAGTGGTAGCGCGCTTCGTTCACACCGAAGAGGTCACTGGTTCGAATCCAGTATCGCCCACTGTTGTTTGACCTAGTCAGAGGCGATTTCTGGACCTAGCCTACGATCACACCAGCCGCCTACGACCAAACAGCCACCACCGCAATGCGAATCCTGGCAGCCGCATCCACCGCACTCGCCCAACGCAAAGCCAGGCGGCACCTATGAGCGGACGATACGGTTTGAAATCGAAGGCAGAAAGGGCGCTTTCTCCTACCTGTGCGCCCGTTCACCTGGCCTGCGCCGTCTCCAGGCCCGTGGGGCCCATCGTCGGCCAGGAGCGGCGGGTCCCCATGTCTCGTCCTCCCTCTTCTCCTCGATCAACGTCGTGACAATGAACGCGGCGACGAGGAGCAGGCCCAGCAGAAGCAGAATCAGCATGACCGTCATCGGACCGTCACCTCCATGACCCCCAAACATCGTTTATACCCCTGCCGCTGATGCACAAACATTCTGCTGTGGACCAGTCATCTAACACAGCAAGATCACCGCCATCGTCGCTAGCGCCGCCGTACGGCTCGCGCAGCACAAGGCCAAGCGGTTGTAATGACCACAAGCACACCCACTACGCAGCCGCGGTCGACCAGCATGGCCGGCTGCTTGGCCACCACGAGTTCCCCGCCACCGACCGCGGCTATCAAAGGCTGCTGGCCTGGATGCGCCGACACGGTCACATCGCAGCGATCGGCGTCGAAAGCACCGGATCCTTCGGTGCGACCCTGACCAGGGCATTGACTAAGGCTGGCGAACAGGTCGTGGAGGTGAACCGGCCGAACCGGCTGGCCCGTTGGATGGACGGTAAGTCCGACCGCCTCGACGC
>DATFBI010000093.1:0-4798 GCA_035253925.1 Propionibacteriaceae bacterium | reverse complement strand
CACCGTCGAGTGGATCGCGCCGGCCCCGGGCGGTAAACCGGAGCAGCATTCAGAACGAACTGGTCGGATACGACACGACGTATGCGCTGAAGCGTGTCGCGGGTGACCACTTTCGCTCACAAGGCGGGAAGTTGGCGTTTCTCGATGATCTCGTTGCAGATGGTGACCAGCTTGCGGTTCTGGGATTGCGATATCCGTCGTAGGTAGGTGAAGGCCTGATCAGCGTCGATACCAAGGCGCTCCATGACGATCCCCTCAGCCTGTCCGATGACCGTCCGGCTTGTCATGGCAACGCTACGCTGCCCGATCTCACGTTTTGCGGCCAGAGCGACTGAGATCTGGGCGGCCAACGCCTGTCCGGTCGCCACATTCTGGTGCTCGAAGGCTTCAGTGCGATTTGCGTACAAATTGAGTGCACCGTACGAGCTGGCATTCGTATAGAGCCAGAGCGACATGATTCCCTCGATACCGAGCTCAGTTAATGCCCGCGGTGTCCATCGCGGCCAGCGCTCCTCCCGGCGGAGGTCTTGGCTGACCACTGTCTCGCGCCAGCGCAGTGAGTCAAGGCACGGCCCCTCGTCAAGTTCGTATTGCAGGGCATCTCCTCGACAGACCACGTTGTCGGAACTGGCAGCCGTGCAGATGCTGCGTCCGGCAACCATCGAGACTCCGGCATGATCACAGCCACTGATGAGCTTGACGGCAAGATCAACGGCTAGCTGCAGCTGCTCACCCTCGTCCGGGGCGGCATGCAGTTCCCGCGGCACATGAGCAAAGTCCTCAACACCGCCAACCCCGATCATTCTCATCAGGCTTGCCGTCCCATACGCTCCTGAGCCAATTGGGGGATTCATCCGCCTCGCTCGGCCGGATGGATTGGCCTTCTATGTAGATACAGCCAAGTAAAAACCAAATTGCGTCTTTTGGCTATCGAACTGCGCTAACTGGATATTCTATGCATAGCTGACTGAGGTCCCCGGACCCCAAGCCGAACCTCGGCCGCGGCCAGTACTTCATCGCTCCCGATCTCGAGAAGTGCTGGATGGACCCACCGGCTATGCGGGTCTCCCGTG
This sequence comes from Propionibacteriaceae bacterium, assembly GCA_035253925.1. Taxonomy (GTDB): domain Bacteria; phylum Actinomycetota; class Actinomycetes; order Propionibacteriales; family Propionibacteriaceae; genus Microlunatus. The sequence continues at coordinate 3,725 of DATFBI010000093.1, read as the reverse complement.
ACACCGCGCCAGATCACGGTAAACGGCCCATCGGCCGGTGGGCCCCAACGCCTGGGGGATGTCGGCCCGAACAAGACTACCGACGGCGTCTGGTACGCGCTGGCCAAATGGGCAATCCCGGTATCCCCACTGATCACCAGCCGAGCAGCAGCCACCACCGCGGCCAATCCAGCAAGATCAAGAGCGCCCGCCAGAACACAATCTGGACTGAGCTGGGCAGACCCTGCCACAGCTAGGCAACGCGTACGCTCCCTGGCGGATCCAGTGATTACCACGAGATGTCCATCCGCAGCCAGGCGGCGGGCCACCTCGGCGTAGCGGGCAACCGGCCAGCGACGCGCCTCAGCTGATGCACCCGGGTGCACGATCACCGCGTCCGTTGCGACCGGCTTCTGGGCTGGCTGGGCCAACTGAAGAACCGCCGGGTCAGCCGGGAGGCCTTCCGCATTGAGCAGTCGAGTCCAGCGCTCGACTTCATGCACCTCCTCAGACCACGTGGGTCCGGCAATTGACGGATACTGTGGATGCCGGTGAGTGATGAGCCGGCGGGCGCCGGCCGCCAACAGGTCACGAATGCTTTCCGGCCCGGCACCGTGCAGATTCACCGCGACATCCGGCTGCTCCGACATCACCGCACGCTTTGACATCGCTGCCAGCTCACCGAGGCCGTTCACTGGCAGCAGCCGGTCAATCGCTCCAGTCAGACCCGTCAGGGGCTCGAGCGCAGCGGGTGCCGCGAGCGTGATCGCTGCGTCGGGAAAAGCCTGCCGCAAGCCGCGGTACGCGGGCACTGCGGTGAGGAAGTCCCCGAGCCCGAGCGCCCTGAGGATCAAGACGTCAGCCACGCCTGTGTGCCCTTCGACAGGCGCCGTCCTGCGCTTGTCGAAGGGCTCAGGGCACATTTACGGACTCAGGGCACATGTCACTAGGGCCAGGAACTTTCCGTAGAGCTGCAGATCACCAGCTCGCGCAGCTCACAACCGGCTGGCTGGCTTAACGCGAAGACCACGGCTGCCGCCACATCGGCTGGGGCATTGAGCTTGGCGTCGGGCGGCGGTTTGTACTGCTCGGTCCGGTTGTCGAAGAAGTGTGTATGCATGCCGCCTGGAATCAACAGCGTGACACCGACCTCGCCGGCAGTTTCGGCGGCCAAGGCGCGGGTGAAGCCGACGACGCCAAATTTGGATGCACAGTACGCGGTGGCGTCACTGACAGCCTTGATGCCGAGCGTGGATGCACAGGTAACCACCCGCCCATGGCTGCGGCGCAGGTAGGGCAGTGCCGCTCGAACCACAGCCGCGGTTCCTAGCAGGTTTACTCGGATGACACGCTCCCAGTCAGCAACCGGAACCTGGTCCAGTGGACCGCAGGAATCGATACCGGCGGCGGTAAAGACACCATCCAGCTGCCCGCCCCCAGCCTTGACTACCGCATCAACTGCTTCGGCGGCGGCGGTCGAGTCGGCAAGATCAACCTGCTCGAAGGTGACATCAGACTCCGGTTCGACCCGATCAAGCACTAACGGTGTTCCGCCCGCCGCCTGCACGGCCGCTGCGGTAGCCGCCCCAAGTCCGGAGGAGCCACCGGTGATCAAGATAGTGCCGAGCGCCTGCGGGGCGACGTTGCCGACGCGGGAGAAGGGAGCCACAGTAGTGGCAGTCATGAGACCTCCTGAGAGATGTCGCACCCTTCGACAGGCTCAGGGCGCTTAGCTTCGGTACTCGCAGTGTGAACGAGCCGGGTAGTCGAGTAGCCCGGTACCACGGGCAGCAGGACGACCCGGCCGCCCAGCCGCTCGACTACCTCGGCCTCCGGCAGGATGCGGTCCGCATAGTCCTGCCCCTTGACCCAGATGTCGGGCTGCAGCCGGGCGAGCAATGCTGCCGGGGTCTTCTCGTCGAAGATAGCGACGCCATCGACAGCAGCGAGCGCATTGAGCACCCGGGCCCGATCCTCCTGCGGCACCACCGGGCGGCCGACACCTTTGGCACGACGCACCGAGGCATCCGAGTTTAGGCAAACCACCAGCGCGTCACCGAGCGCTCTAGCTTGGTTGAGCAGGCTTATGTGCCCGCGATGCAGCAGATCGAAGCAGCCGCCGGTGGCGACCAGCCGGCCGCCAGCGCGTCGTACCCGGGCGGCGACCTCGAAGGCGTCCGACAACCCGGTCGGCTCGGCAAGCCGCATGGAGAGATCGATGGTCTCTGAGCCTGAGACCGTCGATACCACGCTTGCCCCACCCTCATGGACGAACTGGGCTGCCGAGATCACCGCGGCCTGGACCGCCTCTCGAGCGTCGGCTCCGCCGAGCATGGCCGCAGCGGCCGCTACCGCAAATTGATCACCGGCACCCAGGGTGTCAAGGCGACCTGGTCCTAACTTCGGAAAGTCCAACAACGGAAGGTGGGTAGTGCGCGGCGGATCGGCCGCCTCGGTAAGGACCGCCCCACGTCCTCCAATCGTGATTGCGACGCTGTGGGCCTGCCAGTCGGCACAGAGCCGCCGACCCTGTTCGGCAGGATGATCAGCACCACTGGACAGTCGCGCCTCATCTGCGTTGGGCGTGACGAGCGTGCAGCCGGGCACTGGCGCTGGACCACGAGGATGGGGGTCCCAAATCACCGGTATGGAATGCATCTCCGGCAGCAGCGCCTGCCGGATGGCTGGCAGCCCGGCCACGCCACGGCCATAATCGGCGACCAAGATCGCGCCTGCCGAAGCCAGCGTGTGTACCGCTCCTGGCGGCAGTGGTATGTGACGCGCCTGTCCGGAACCGGAATCCACCCGCAACATGGGGACATCACCCGCGGCAACCCGGCACTTGCATACCGTGCTGCCCTCCAGCGGTAACGAGTGGACGTCCACATGATCGGCCAATAGGCCCAGCAAGGCGTCACCAAGATCATCAGCGCCGACCGCGGTGATCAAGATAACTTGCTGGCCGCAGCGGGCCGCAAGCAAGGCGGCAAGACCCGCGCCGCCGGGCCGACGCCGCTGTCGCGTAACGTCGACCACCGGCACAGGCGCCTCGGGACTCAGCCTGCTGGCCTCCCCCTCGATGTCGATGTCCAGCATCGAGTCGCCGAGGACAACCAAAGGACCGCGGCGGGCAGCCGCCCTCACCATTCCGTTACCTGCAACGCCCTATCCAGCGCGATGCACAGTGCGTGCACCAGGCTGAGATGGATTTCCTGCACGCTCGCGACGGTCGGAGCATCGACTGCGATCGCGGAGTCCGACAGCGCGGCCAGCGGGTTGGGGGCGGGACCGGTCATTGCCCAGACGGTGACACCCAAGTCAAGCCCAGCCTTCGACGCGGCGATCACATTCGGGCTGGTGCCGCTGGTGGACAGTGCAACAAGTACGTCACCAGGCTGTCCGTACGCCTGCACCTGCCGAGCGAACAACTCCTCAAAGCCATAGTCGTTGGCTATTGCGGTGACGGCGGAGGAATCAGCGGACAGTGCGATCGCCGGGAGCGGCCGACGCTCCTCACGGAAGCGACCTAGTAGCTCGCCGGTGAGGTGCTGCGCCTCGGCCGCGCTGCCTCCGTTGCCGCAGGCCAGCAGCTTGCCGCCGGCGGCGAAGATTTCTGCCAGACGCTGTCCCCATTCGGCCACCACCGGTGCGGCAGATTGTGCGACGCGGGCAGCGTCTGCCAAGTCGTCTAAATGCCTGCTGACGAGTTCCACGCCCTGACCTTGAGTCGCGGGCCCCTGATTCAA
>DATFBI010000092.1:0-3125 GCA_035253925.1 Propionibacteriaceae bacterium | reverse complement strand
GGGGCTGATCTCGATCTTGGTTGGTGAGCTGGTACGGGAAGGCCAGCTGGATCTGGACGCGCCGGTGAGCACGTACTGGCCAGAATTTGATCGCCATGACAAGGGCTCGATGCCGGTGCGGTGGTTGCTGTCACATCGCGCTGGCCTGCCCGCGGTTCGAGACGAGCTCGAGCTGGCTGATGTGCTGAATTGGGAGCGAATGGTAGGGCTGCTGGCGGACGAACAACCCCTGCTGCCACCGGGGGAGATCCATCAGTATCACGCCCTGACCTTTGGCTGGCTGGCTGGTGAGATCATCCGTCGGATAACCGGAAAGGGCGTTGCTGAATTCTTCGTGGAGCGGATTGCGAAGCCGCTCGGTGTTGCGGCCTGGATCGGGATGCCAGAAGCCGAGCTTCCTCGTGTTGCTCGGCTCTACTCGACGACGCCTCCGCCTGAGGCACTACCGCTGCCACCGGACGTGGATCCCGAGCTTGCCTCCATCAATGAGAAGGCCATGACGCTGGGATCGGCCTTTTCGGTCGACTTCGCTGAAGAGAACACCGGATTCAACAGCGACGAGGTGCGTCAAGCAGTAATTCCCGGGGCCGGTGGTATTGCTACCGCTCCGGCGCTCGCGACTATCTGGAGCGCCACGGTGTCGAATGCGGAGCCCATCCGGCTGCTTAACGATGAAGTGACTGCGGACATGTCACGGGAGCAGAGCGCAGGACAGCCAGCGGTCCCGCTGCCTGGGCCATGGCAGCGGTGGGGTACCGGATTCATGCTGTCCTCTGAGGCCCGTCCCTTCCTCAGCGATGCCTCATTCGGCCATGACGGAGCCGGCGGTCAGGTGTCCTTCGCCGACCCCGAGTACAAAGTTGGCTTCGCCTACCTCACCAACGACCTGCAACGCAGCGACGACAAACGGGGCGTCTTGCTGGTGGAGGTGCTTCGCGACCTGCTCAGTGTGAGTGAGGGCAACAGCTAACGGCTTGGGGCGGCAGCCGGCGCAGCGCGAACCAGGCTGGCGAGCAGCCGTGCTGCGGCGGTATCAAACCGCTTAGGTCGTCGTACGGGCCCGCGACCAACATGGCCCCTCCAAGCCGCGGACATTGCCTGCACTGCTTCACGGTTCTGGGGTCAATAGCGGTGCTGCTGTGAGCCCCGCTGTGCCTCGCTGAACGTCTTACGACGGCTCGCGAGTGGTTCCGAGCACGATCCAGCACTCGCCGGCCGTCTAGGGACGGTAAACGATGGCTGCATGTCATACGGCTGCCGGCGGCGCAGATGCCTGGGGGTCGAGCGTGCCTGGCTCGCATTTCTAGGCCTGGCTGATTAATGATCTAGCTGCGCGCGAGATGGCGACTCGGGGACTTTCGCCTCTTCTCAAACACCTCTGGAGTCGCCAGAGTGGTAGCAAGCCGGTGGAGGTGATCATTACGCGCGCCCAGCGACCCGAGCACTTGGAGGTGATGATGAGCGCGTCAACCGTCCCGCCTCGCGGCGACCGCCGCCTGGCTGTTCACCCGATCGATCGGGAAGAGCCTAAGCGGATTGTGGTTGGCCTCGACGACACGCCGACGGCCCGAGCGGCCCTGGAGTGGGCGGCGCGGCAGGCCCGCCTCATCGAAGCCACCGTACGCGCGGTGCATGTCATCGACTGGCCAATCGGCATCGAGGCCTTCGGATCTGTTGAGGTTGCCGATGATGGTCGGCTTCCTGAGGAGAAGGTCAGTGCACCATACCGGCGGGGGATCCGCCGCGTCTTTGAGGAGGCTTCACCGGAGCAGGGCTGGCAGCTGCAGTTCGCCGAAGGGGACGCTGCGGAGGTATTGGTGGCAGAGTCCGCAGACGCTGATCTCCTCGTGATCGGGACGCGTACCAATCCGGACTGGACCGGAGACGTTTCCGGTCCGATAGCCCACCACTGCCTGAGCCGCACGACCTGCCCTGTTGTGGTGGTGCCGGTGGACAAAAGCCACCAGCCAGAGTCTCAGTGACTCCTGGCTCGGTTGCGTACCACGGGAAGCACTAAGCCGGCAAAGCTCACCATGGCACACAAGCTGACCGTGGTTGTGACGATTCCTAGCGGTACCGCGGTTTGCTCGCCGGCTATTCCGACGAGTGGCGCAGCCACTGCTCCAAAGACGAACTGGCTAAGTCCTTGCAGCGAGGATGCAGTGCCGGCCAGGTCGGGATAGTCCGCCATTGCCAGCGCGTTGGCTGTCGGGAAGATCAAGCCTACGGCGCAGACCATGACCACCAGTGCACCTATCAGTACGCCGAGTGGCAGTCCGCTGATCACCGTAACGAGCAGCGAAGTGGCTCCCAGCAGATTGATGATCAAGCCGATTCCCAGCACCCGGGTCAGCGGCCACCGCAACGCAAGGCGGGCTCCGCCCTGAGCGGCGCCCACCATACCGAGAGAGATGGCTCCGAAGACGAATGAGAAGCCTTGCGGCGACATGCCATAGATCCGCTGCAGGACGAAGGTCGAACCGGCAATATAGGCAAACATGGTGGCTCCCGCGAGGCCGGATGAGAGGGCGCAGCCGACAAAGAACCGATCGTGAAGCAAGGTGTTGTAGCCCTGCAGAGTGCGACGGAAGCCGCCTACCACTCGTCGCTCCGGCGACAGCGTCTCCCTTAGACCGAACCACGCTGCTAGCAGCAGCACTGCACCGAAGCCAGCCAGTACGCCGAAGATGCCGCGCCAGGTCATGATTCGGCTGAGCTGGCCACCAAGTACCGGGGCTAGCACCGGTGCCAGTCCAGCTACCAGCAGCAACCGAGAGAAGAAGATCATCAACGCTGATCCGGAATATAGATCCCGCGCGATGGCCCGGGAAATCACGATCCCTGCCGCTCCCGCCAGGCCCTGGATGAGTCGGAGCACTATCAGGACCGCCACCGAAGGCGCCAAGGCGCAGGCCACGGAAGCCACCAGATAGGCGAGTACTCCGACTACTAGCGGCCGCTTTCGACCGAAACGGTCAGAGAGTGGTCCAGCGACCAGCTGGCCGAGGGCAAGGCCGACGAGGCAGGCGGTGATAGAAAGCTGCGCGGCTGATGCCGAGGCATTGAGATCGTCGGCAAGTTCGGGCAGTGCGGGGAGATAGAGGTCGAGCGAAAGCGGCCCGAAC
>DATFBI010000091.1:0-2386 GCA_035253925.1 Propionibacteriaceae bacterium | reverse complement strand
CGTAGCAAAGTCCGGTCAGGAACGCTACGTTGCGCTCGCTGATGAGCTTGTGTTGCAAGCCGTACGTGATCTTTTGGCACGGCGTGGCGGCGGGCCGGAACTTCTTGCATACAAGGACGGACGGCACTGGCATGACGTCGGCTCCAACGAGATCAACAGCTATATCAAGACCCACGTCGGTGAAGAGATGTCGGCCAAGGACTTCCGCACTTGGCACGGCACCGTGATCGCGGCGGTAGTACTAGCCGAGGCGAACGAGAGCGCAAAAACGATCAGAGCGCGCAAGCGTGCCGTCGCGTCGGCGATGAAGGAGGTGGCTGGTTACCTCGGCAACACACCCGCCGTCGCCCGGGCATCCTACGTAGACCCGCGCGTTATTGATCTTTTCAATGATGGTGTGACCATCTCACCACAACTGGCCGCAACGGATACCGATCTTTCTGACGGCACTACGCACGGCAAGATCGAAAGGGCCGTGCTGAACTTACTGCAAGCGGACTCGGAGTAGCCAATATCACCGACTACGGCTGCTGCCAAGATCGCTCGGCATCCACGACTGTCCGCGAGAGCACACTGGATAACAGACTCGCGATGCACAAACCGATCCAGGTTCAGCGCTCGGCGATCAGTGCCTCGAGCAACTCGCGGTCTTCACGTGCCAACCAGGTCTCATCAAGCAATGTGCCTCCAGCGCGCTGGAGCGCCTCGCTCAGCGGACGCGCCCAGGTGTGCTCAATGAGGGCCACCGCCGCGGTGCTGCCAACAGGTATCGCATCACTGAGGGACCAGGTCGGGGCCGGATCAGGCGCCGGGTCAACGCCAGCGGATTCAGCCTCAGGCTCTGCCGAACTCTCCGTCTGGCCCAGAACGCGGGCGGCCAAGTCACCGAAATCGGCTTCCACGCCTTCGGGGAGTGTCAGAGTCTCGAAAGCACCGTCCTCGGTGCGTGAGATGACAAGCAAGTCGACGAGTCGGACAATTCCGGCGTCTCGCAGTCGGGTGAACTCTGCAAGCACCTCGCCGGAGAATGTTGGCCGATCAAAGCCCACAACCAGGACTTGCACCGGGCCGGTCACCGCGTCACCCGCGACCGCAGCTCTTGGAATTCCGCCTGAGAGATCAGCCCACTGTCCAGCAGTTGCTGCAGCGCGCTCTCCGCATCAGATTGGCCACCTGGCCGGGGAACCGGCCCTGGCGGCTCGCCGGTGGTTGGCACGGGTGCGCGTACGAAGGCTCCACCCGCTGTTATGGGATCGGCAAAAGAAGGCGGTGGCGCCGTGGGATGGGAAGCCCCGTACGCCTGCGCCGGGGAGAAGCGGCCGCCGTAGTAAGGGACATTGCCGGTCATGCCAGCGCGCCGCAACTGCTTGGGCACCAACAACATCGCCGACCTCCTCCGCCTCTGAGCGATCCGTCCACCGCTCAGCTTGCACACAGCCCGAGGGCGCCGTCCTCACTCTCGGTGGGTGATTCTGCTCTGCACCATGGAGTGGAAATCTTTGGCGTGGCGGCAGCCTTGCTACGGTGACCCAGAAACGCCGCTTGAAGGGGTACCTATGGGCATTCGCAGCGCGGTGGGCTCGATGCTTGAGTCGGTCATCGGCCCCGAACGCACCAACCGGATTCGCCTGGCCGAACGGAAAGCTCGTAATGCATTGGCCAAGCGGCTGGCAATGGAAGAGCCCAGGAAGCCGGCCGCACAGAAAGCTGCGAAGACGCCAGCCGCCAAGCCCTCGGCTGCGCCGACGGCTCCCAAGTCTCGGCCAGCCGCGAAGCCTTCACCGTGGCAGCCGCCGGATCCGTTCGTGCCTCATCCAGAGCCCAGGATGACTCGCCATGAGCTGCTCGAAGGGCTTCATAAGAAGACCCGGCCTCGGACGTATTTGGAAATCGGCATTAGGACCGGACGCAGCATGGTTTTGTCGCGTTGCCGTTCCATCGGGGTGGATCCGGTATTCAAGATCGACAACCCGATTCACTGCGACGTACAGCTGGTCAAAGCCACCAGCGATGACTTCTTCGCCAGCGACCAGCCCTTGGCTCACTTCAACGGCGTACCAGTTGATCTTGCTTTCATCGACGGCATGCATCTGTCGGACTTTGCGCTGCGCGACTTCATCAACATCGAGCCGTTCATGGCTGAGACCGGTGTTGTTGTGCTCGACGACGTGCTGCCACGCAATGGGCTCGAGGCGGCTCGTGATCGCAAGACCGAGCCATGGACTGGCGATGTGTACAAGGCCGTCGAAATTCTGCGCCGACGGCGACCCAACCTGGTCGTGTTGCTCGTCAACACCGCACCGACCGGCACCGCAATCATCGTCGGTGTCGATCCAGCGTCCACAATCCTCAAGGACGCTTACCCGGAAGAGGAGCCGTATTTGCT
>DATFBI010000090.1:0-22913 GCA_035253925.1 Propionibacteriaceae bacterium | reverse complement strand
TGAAGAGGGCCGAGGAGTCTGGCTGGCGCAGCGCTGACCCGACCATTTGGGCGAACACCGACAGTCGTGACGGGGTTGCTTCCGCGGTCGCTGGTGACCCTGTGTTTGGTGGTTTGCTGAAATTCAGATTCAACGATGATTCGGCTTATCTGCAGCTGGTCGGCAATCCAGGTTTAACCGCGCTCGTTGTGTTGGAACGTGAGAGCCACCGCTTCTTGAGCTGCAAGTTTCGCAACGCTAAGCGATGAGTCGGGCGAAAGGAGAGCTAGGCCAACTGCCCGTCAACATCACCCGCTCGGTTTTTCGGGCACAGCGGCCGAGGGTTACGGGAAATGAAGGGTCGTTAGGGGAACTTCACACTCCTTTCGCCCCAGTGAGCGCCCTGCGGGCGGTTGGCCAACCTTTTCGGCGTCAACACCGCTTTGCCGTTTGGTTCGTCGTCTTCCCAGCGGCAGAGAGTGAAGGACATTGAGGCCCCTTTGACCTTTCTGGGCCGGTGAGATGTTCTGCGCCGACACAGCGAAGCCGCCGGAGAGCACATTCCGGCGGCTTCGTGGTGCTGTGGTGGCATGTCTCATCTAGTCTCCAAACAGAACACATGTTCTAATGATGTATGCGGTTCGATGATCTGGAGCAGCGAAGCCCGGAGGATCGCCGCGAGGTGAACCCTCCGATTGAGGTGGAAGCGGCCACGTGGTCGGCTGCGGGCACGCTGGATTGGTGGGTCAGGGAACGTCGTGAGTGGTTGGGCCGGGTACGCGGTCCAGACGGTCGGCAGAAGTGGATCAAAGCCGCTGACCTTCGTCCAGCGAACGATGGCCGCCTGCATGGGGAAAGGTGAAAGACGGTAAGCAACCCCAAAGACCGCCTCATACGGCAGGTGAGCTGCCGGGGTCCAAGAGGTACGGGTTCCCCGGCTCGTCGGAACGTCTCCTTGCGCCACAGCGCTTGCAAGTCCACACCGTCAGATGCCGGTCCTCATCCCAACCGTTGTGCCACTGGTGCCTTCGAACCAGGCAAATCAGCCGAGCCTTCATAACGCCTACCTCCGTGATGATTGAAGCTATCTAGAAGACATCGGGTTGTATATGGCGAGCTATACCGCCTGCGCAGGGGGAATGGTGAAAGCCCCGGAGTTTTTCACACGCCGGGACTTTCGTCTCCACTAGGGTTTTCCGTGGCCCTGCCAGCATCCCCGCTTCACTCGGTCTGATCCCCGAGGGATATGAAACCGCTGGCAGGGCTTCACCGTTCCTACAGTTTCCGTTCCCGCCGCAGGCGTGTCCACTCCTGACCACTTCTATGCAGCGCCCGGCATGGCACGGCTATGCGCTACGCAGCCGAGCGTCGCAACCTTGGGGATAGCTAGCTTCCAAGCGACTGGCTCAGTCTGTCGTCTCGCGTTTCTCGAGACCGACAGCGTCTTTCAACTCTTCGACGTCGCAACGCATGCCAGGAAAATCCTCCTTGTCGGCGACGCGACCCATGAAGTCAGCGAGTGCATCGGCGATTGCATTTAGCTTGTCTTGGATCGCCTTGTCGGTGCGCGTCTGTGTGTTCTGCAACAACGCGACCATCAAGAAAGTGATGATCGTCGTCGCAGTGTTGATGATCAGCTGCCACGTGTCGATGGACAAGAACGCGATTGACGGAACCCAGACGAGAATCAGAACCACGCAGAAAGCGAAGAATGGTGCGCGACTCGCAAGATGTGCAGAGCGTTCCGCAAAACGGTCAAATAGCCCCGGACCCTTTTCACCGTTTTGGTTCATGTCGACAAGGCTAGTTCCGCGTCTAACAGCCCGCTTGCCGCGGTTCGGCACCGCTTTGCTGGGTACGAAGGGCTTGTCAGAGGGCCCAGCGAGAGCAGGAGGTCGTAATGCATACGGAATCCTTGTTGGTCTTCACCTTGCTGACGTTATTGGTCCTCGCCACCGCCATCGCGTTGTTCTTCATCCAGCGTGCTCGCCGGAAGCGGGACCAAGGTCAGTAGGGTGGGCTGGCCGCCACCACAACGACTCCTGAGCAAAGCAAACACCCCTGGTGCGGGTTCAGGGGCACCAGGAGTTTTAGTCTTCCAATTCTTACAACCGCTTCGCCTTGTGTTGTGCGAGTTTCACGGCGGCGCTGGCGACGATGGGCGGTGATCTTGCTAGCTGTGGTTGGGAAAGCCGTTGGGGATGCGACAGACGGCGCTGCGGGCCAGACGATCACGACTGTTGCTGGCATGTTGTCTGGTTGTCGTAGCTCGATGAGGAGTTCGTCGGATTGGTTGATGGTGCCGCGTGCAAGTTCAGTACGCTGCATTTTGGGGCCTGCCTCCTAGCTAGGTGGGTCCTAGGCCAGGCGGTGTGACAGCACCGACCTGGCCGCTGATTGATCTTGAGTTCAGGCCGATAGCTCGCCTGATAACCTGGGCCACATCGCTTACTCAGAAGCCGCTCAACGCCCATGTTCCACAGCGTTTAGCTGGTCGGCACTCCGAAGATGCCGGGCGAGCCAAGTCGAGTGCAACCAAGCCGAATGACTGACGAAACAAGGGAAAAAGAAGGTTTGGCTTGAGTGGCCACGGCGTTTGGTCGGTCGTTTGATGGGTAGGCGCAGTAAGACAGCCACCATTTGATCACAAGATTAGGCCCCAATCATGTCGCAGTTTGGACCGGCTGAGCACGCTAAAGCTCGGGCCGTGCAGGCCCAGATACGCGAGATAGAAGCCCAGCGACGGGCAGTCAACTTACTAGAGAGTTCCGCGGTCTTGTTCGACCGTGCGCATCAACCGGCGAGGTCGCAACAAGCTAAACAGCGTGCTGAACATGTCAGGCTGAAGCTATGGCGATCGTTCGCGGAGCTAGATCGTTATAGGAAGGCTGCTTAACCGAATTCGAGCCAGCGGTTGGCCGCGAGGACGAGACCGTAGCCGATCAGGTGCTTCCTTTCGCGGATTATTGCGTCTTTGCCGGATAGCTCTTCACTGCTTGGCTGTCAGCCGGACTAGGCAGCATGCCGGTCCGGACCAGCTCGGCAGCCACCTCGCGGAGCTTGGTATTGGTTCGCTGAGAGGCGTGGGTGAGCATGGTGAATGCCTCGTCCTCTTTGATCTTGTGCCGCTCCATCAAAATGCCTTTGGCCTGTTCGATAAGAGCCCGAGACATCATCACCGTGCGCAGTTGAGTAAGATCCTCGCTGGTCCGGGCCGATGCTTCCGCGTTGCCGACCGCGACTGCCACCCAGGCAGCAACCTCCTCGGCTAACTCAACATCGTGGTCGTCGAAGACCTGGGAGCGTCCAGCATAGGTGTTCAGCGCACCGATGGTGACGCCCTGGAACGGTAGCGGCACAGACAGCGAGCTCAACACACCGTGCGCGGCGGCGTGTTGGGCGTAGTCGGGCCAACGCTGGTCAGTCCGCATGTCATCGACGAGCAGGATCTGTCCGGCCCTGCCGGCGTCCATACAAGGTCCGTACCCGCGCTCGTACTGCAGCTCGTCAGCATCTAGAGCCATCTGCCCGTCGTATGCAGCCGTGAACGGCTTCTCGCCTCTGATCAATGTGATCGAGGCCGCCTCAACGCTGGGCATTGCGCGGCGAGCGATCTGGGTGATCTCGGTCAACACCTCAGAAAGTTCGCGGTCGGCATGGACCACCCTGGCTAAGGCCTCATGCAGTTCGGCTACGTTGTTCATCGCTGGCTTTCCGTTTGCTAGACCCCGCTGGCGCCGACCGCCCTGTCGATCACCTGCCAGACCTCGCGGTCCAGCTGGTTCTCCTTCCAGATGCCGTAGGCAGTGCCCAACAGTACCGGCGGCACCACCACTAGCCCGATCGCACCGCTTACCGCCGCATCGACCCACTCGTGCCCCCCGAGATCGATGCTCAGCTGACCCTCTCCGGGGGTGATAACCACAGTCAGCGCGTAGCTGACTCCGAGCAGCTGGCGCCATAGGCTCTCCTTGCGAGCCTGCATTACCGTGCGATTTTCGCTGGTGCGGTAGACCTGTGCCTCGAATTCCTGCCTGCGGAAGTGGTCTGCTAGCGCCTGGGCGACCTCATCCGCCGAAACGGTGGTTCCGTAGATTCGCTCGAAGTTCAGCGCTGGCCGGGTCGGTGCCGTGCCTGCGCCTTGCGCTTCAGCCATTTCGTTCCCTCCGCTCTCGCTGTTGGCTATCCAAACAGCCTCCCAGCTGCCCACGCTATCGGACTGTTACCTCCCAGCACTAGGAAGAGGAGCTGGCTGCCGAGCCCGGTAGGTGGTGAACAGCGCTCCGTCGTCGGCGTACAGCACGTGATGGAGCTGGTAGGAGCTGGGGACGGGCAGCGCAGCGCCGCTAGTGGAACGCAGACCCTGACCGCCTACCATTACAGGAGCAAGAGTCAGGGCCACTTCGTCGACCACACCGGCGGCAAGCAGGTCGTTGTGCAGCCGGGGACCGCCCTCACACATCAGTCGCGGCAGCCCAGTACCGGCCAGCTGATCAACGATCGTGGCCAAATCCAGCACATTGCCCTCAGCCTGCACCACGCTAATGCCCGCTGCCCGTAGCGGTTCAAGATCATCGGCTGACTTATCAGCGGTCGTAATGATCATGACGGCGCCACCCTCGCCTTCGGCTGGCGTGGCGATCGCCGGATCAAGATCAGCACTCGCCGAAATGATCACCAAGGTGGGATAGGGGGCCAGACCCTCCTGCTCTCTGATCTGCAGCTGCCACGGTTCAAGATCAACAGCTCGGTAGCCCTCCAAGCGAACTGTGTTCGCACCAACGATGATCGCGTCCGTCAAAGCGCGCTGCACGGCGAACACCTGATGGTCACTTTGGGTATTGATAGTCCCGGATCGACCGTCGGGCCCCTGAACGGAACCATCGAGCGACATGACGAAGTTGCTGCGAAGCCAGCCCCGGCCCTCAGGCGCAGGGAGACGGTATAACTCAATTAACTCGGATTCATCAACAGTTCGGGGCGCTCCACCGTTGGGCCCGAAGATCAGCTGCACGGCACCATCGTCGCACGTCAGGCATGGGAAATGGCGCGCATAAATGCGGCACAATCGGCCCATGGTGAAGAACAGCAAGGTTGACGACATGCCGCAGTTGGTCACTGAGCCGCTCACCGAGCTGCTCCGGTTGCCGGTCGGTCCGGTAGACATGGCAGAGCTCGATCCAGCCGCAACTCTTGGCTTCCCAGGAGAGAAGGAGGACGCTCCCAAGATCACCGAGGCGCTGGCGCCTGAGCTCAGTGATCTTCAGGAACGCCTGTACGCCGCGGGTCGGGTCAAGGACACCACCGACCAGAAGATCTTGATTGTGCTCCAGGGAATGGATACCTCTGGCAAAGGTGGCGTTATCCGGCACGCCATCGGCATGGTGGATCCACAAGGGGTGAAGATCAAGGCTTTCAAGGCCCCAACCGAGGAGGAGCGCGCTCACCACTACCTGTGGCGCATTGAGCGCGAGCTGCCACCTGTGGGCATGATCGGCATCTTCGACCGGTCTCACTACGAGGACGTGCTGGTGGTACGCGTCCACAACTTGGTCGCAAAATCGGTGTGGAGTGTGCGCTATGACGAGATCAATTCCTGGGAGGCCAGACTGGTCGAGCAGGGGGTGATGTTGATCAAGTGCTTCCTCAACATATCCTCGGCGGAGCAGAAGGATCGATTGATGGCCCGGCTCGAGGATCCGACCAAGCACTGGAAATACAACCCGGGCGATGTCGACGAGCGGGCCAAGTGGCCGGCGTACATGGACGCGTACCAGGCCGTGCTCGAGCGGTGCAATACCGAGCACGCGCCGTGGTACGTGATTCCGGCAGACCGCAAGTGGTATCGAAATTGGGCGGTGGCGCAGCTGCTCATTGAGCACCTCCGGGCACTCAACCTCGAGTGGCCGGCCGCTGATTACGACATCGAGAAGGAGAAGCGGCGAGTCGAAGCCAGCTAGCCGGTGTGCATCGCAGTGACCGGTGGCATTGTCACGCACACTGGCATCGGCGGCTTGACTCTGGGCGGCGGAATCGGCCACCTGATTCGCCGCTTCGGGCTCAGTATCGACAACCTTCTATCCTGCGACCTGATCACCGCCGACGGGGAATTCCTGGTCGCCAAGCGCCGATGGGCATCCCGAGCTGTTTTGGGCGCTGCGCGGCGGCGGCGGCAACTTCGGCATCGTCACCTCCTTCAGCTACCAGCTGCACCACGTCGGCCCGACGATGCTCGCTGGCCTGCTGGTGTGGCCGATGAGCGAAGCGGGCGCGGTGTTGCGCTGCCTGCGGGAATTTGTGGCTGAGACACCCGACGAGGTCGGAATTATGGCGAACCTGCGGCTGACGCCGGCTCTGCCGCTCTTTCCAGAGCAACTGCACGGCAAACCCATCGTGGCGCTCATCGTCTGCTATACGGGTCCAATCGATGAGGGCGAGAAGGTGCTCCGGCCGTTGCGCGAGTTCCACGCGCCCGTACTCGACACCGTTGGTGCCAAGTCCTATTTAGCTCACCAGCAACATTCGACCCGGCCTACCCGCACGGCCGCCACTACTACTGGAAACCTTGGAGGCTGCCGCCACTCAGCGACGCAGCGCTCGAAGTGATAGTCGATCATGCCGCGGCGATCACCTCACCGCTGTCGGCCATCCCGATCTTCACTTTCGGGGGGCGGTAGCGCGAGTCGCCGATGACGCCACTGCCTTCACCGCCGAAACGCCGCCCATGACATCAGTATCGTCGCGTCACAAGACCTGGGCTCGGACGGCCTGGGAGGCGCTGCGGCCATTCGCTCAAGGCATCTACGTCAACTTCATGTCCGACGAGCCGACCTCCCACATACGGTTCGCGTACGGAGACCGCAAGTACGCCCGGTTCGCCGCCGTCAAAAGCAAATACGATCCGTTCAACGTCTTCCGCTTCAATCAGAACATCCCGCCAGCCAACGCAGGCTGACGAGAAGGGACGGTTACGCGCTGACCACCGACAGGTGGCGTACCGGTGCCGGTTCCTGATCGGCCGCTTCCACCTCGTGAAGATCAACCAGGTCCATCGCAGCGATGACGTAACGGATCAGCGCCACTTCTGCGATTTCGGGCTCGCCGCCCATAGGAGCTGACACTGCCACTGCGCCGGCCTCCCGAGCCAGCTCTGCTTGCCGGGTGTAGAGCAGACCGGGTGCCAGGAACCAGCTGCCGACGGCAATGTGTCGCCGACCCTGGCCGCGAAGAGTGCGAATCGCTTCCGCAGTCGAGGGACCGGAGCCGGTTGCAAAGGCCGTTACGCAGGGCAGCCGGTGATGGGTCGCCCACTGCCGAGCCCTTCGTGCCACAAGGGCATTGCTACGGATGTCGGTGCTGCCAGCGGCAGCGAACACCAGCCCATCCAGCTCCGAGACATGCCGGGCACGCAGCGCGTCCCGCAGCCGCCGATCGATGATCGACAGCAGCTGCGCCTCCGGCCCGATGGGTCGGGATGCGATAGCCCGCAGTTCGGGGAAGCTGGCCCGCACCTGAGCGAGCAGCGCTGGAACGTCGGCCTGCACATTGAAGGCATCGGACAGCAGCAACGGTACGAAGACAACCTCTTCGACACCTTGGCTGACGAGCTTGGTGACGATGTGCATGCCGCTAGGCGCGCAATGGTCGAGGAAGGCGACATGGATGTCTAGCTCCGGTCGGATAGCCAGCAGACCCTCTCGAATCTGCTGGCTGACCTGGGGCACCTGAGGGTCGTTACTTCCATGCCCGAGAAGGACCAATGAAGGAGCGGTCATGATGAATTTCCTTGTTGTGCTGGGTAGTGCTGGTCGGACCGTGTACTAATGCGTGCTGAGCCTGTCGAAGTGCGTCCTTCGACAAGCTCAGGGCGCATAGTGGACGCGGTTGTGGCGGTCAGTGGGGTTGAGCCGGCAAGCCCGGCTCCTAGAGTCCAGCCGTCGGCGTCATCAAGGATGATGAACGCACCGGTGGCTCGATGCTCCCGGTAGGAGTCAATTGGTAGTGGAGAGGCCAGGGCCAGCCGGACCCGGCCGATGTCGTTCAGTGTCAGTGTGGCCGTCGGGCGCCAGCAGGGCACGGCTCCTGATTCGAAATCCAGATCCAGTACCCCCCCGATGGACTTCACAATGGCCTTGGTGATTGATGTTCCGTGCTGAACTAATACCCGCGAGCCCAGAATTAATTCACGTTCGGCTAGCCAGCAGACAGTCGCGGTGAGGTCGCGGATCGGTGCCGGCGGTGCATCGGTAGCGGCAAGTATGTCGCCTCGAGAGACGTCGACGTCACTGTTCAGCCGGATGATGACCGACTGACCGGCTACCGCCAAGTCGAGGGAGCCGTCGGCTGTGTCGATCGCCTCGACGACGGCATGCGAGCCCCGTGGTAGCACGACTATCTCGTCGCCAGGCCGTAACCGGCCGGATTCGATCTTGCCCGCGTAGCCGCGGTAGTCGCCGTTGACTTGGGGTGCCCGAGCAGCCCAGGGCGCAGCTGCGGCTGACTGGGGTCGAACTACGTGCTGCACAGGTAACCGCAGATCGGCACCAACAGCTTGGCGGGTGTCGTCGACGTTCTCCAGGTAGCCGAGGACGGTGGGTCCGTCGTACCAAGGGGTGCGATGCGATCGGGTCACAACGTTGTCGCCCTCGGTTGCCGAGACGGGGATGCAGTGCGTGTCCAGTACGCCGAGGCTCCGCGCCAACAGCGCAAAATCGGTGGCGATGTCGGTGAAGACGTCCTCGGAGTAATTCACCAAGTCGATCTTGTTCACCACCAGCACAACATGCGGCACGCGCAGCAGTGACGCGACAGCCAGGTGCCGGCGGGTCTGTTCCACAACACCCTTGCGCGCGTCGACCAACAGCACGATGACATCGGCGGTGGAGGAGCCGGTCACTGTGTTGCGGGTGTACTGCACATGACCTGGGCAGTCGGCGAGAATGAACTTCCGCGCCGGAGTAGCGAAGTAGCGGTATGCGACATCGATTGTGATGCCTTGCTCACGTTCGGCACGGAGGCCATCGGTCAGCAGAGCAAGATCAGCTCGATCCAAGCCCCGGCGTTTGCTCACCTGCTCAACATGATCAAGAGTGTCGGCGAGCACCGAGTTGGTGTCGAACAGCAGCCGACCGACCAGCGTCGATTTGCCGTCATCAACCGAGCCCGCCGTGGCGAGCCGCAGCAGCGTGCGGCCACCGGTCAGATTGGTCGTGGGGGAGAGGACCGCGGAGCGCTGGGGCATCAGAAGTACCCCTCCCGTTTCCGATCTTCCATGGCGGCTTCGGTCAGCCGATCGTCGGCGCGCGTTGCACCTCGCTCAGTGAGCTGACTAAGCCCAACTTCGGTGATCACATCGTGCGCGGTGGTGGCTGAGGAGAGTACGGCCGCGGTGCAGGACATATCTCCGACCGTTCGGTATCGAACCGAACGCAGTTCGACCACCTCACCGGGACGCGCCGGGGTCACCTCAGTGATCGCGATCCACATACCGTCCCGGAGGGCCACCTGGCGCTCGTGGGCGTAGTAGATCGTCGGCACGTTGATCTTCTCCGCCGCGATGTAGTCCCAGACGTCCAGTTCAGTCCAGTTGGAGAGCGGAAAGACCCGGACGTGCTCGCCGGGCAAGTGGCGTCCGTTGTAGAGCGACCACAGCTCGGGGCGTTGGTTCCGGGGGTCCCACTGACCGAACTCGTCACGCAGGCTGAAGACGCGCTCCTTAGCCCGAGCTCGCTCTTCATCACGGCGGCCGCCACCGAACACGGCATCGTGCCGTCCGGCGCTGATTGCATCCAGCAGGGGCAGTGTCTGTAGTGGGTTACGCGTGCCGTCCGGGCGCTCCCTCAGCCGACCATCGGCGATGTAATCCTGAACCGAGGCGATCTTGAGGGACGCGCCGTAGAACTCGACCGCCTCGTCGCGGAACTGCAACACCTCAGGAAAGTTGTGTCCGGTGTCGACATGCAGCACCCCAAACGGGATGGGGGCCGGCCAGAACGCCTTCGCTGCCAGGTGCAGCATGACGACGGAGTCTTTGCCGCCGGAGAAGAGCATGATCGGCGAGCGGAATGTAGCCGCCACCTCACGAATGATGTGGATCGACTCGGACTCGAGCGCCTGCAGTTCGCTCAGCGGTCGTAGTTGATCAGTCCTCACCCGAAGTCCCTCTCTACGATCGCCGCGAGGAGGGCCTTGGACATCTGCACCGCAGTTTCAAGATCAACACGGGCAGTATCGACGACGAGCTCAGCTTGGGTGGGCACCTCGTACGGGTCGTCGACGCCGGTCAGCCCCTGAAGCTCACCGCGACGTGCTCGGGCGTAGAGACCCTTGACGTCACGTGCCTCGGCGACTTCCAGCGGGGTGGCGACATGCACCTCGGCGAAGGGAACCGCCAGCTGACCATGATCATCCCGAACCGCGTCACGAGCGGCGGCGTACGGGGCGATCACCGGAACTAGCACGATGACGCCGTGGGATGCCAACATCCGAGCCACCCAGCCGATCCGAGTGACATTGATGTCTCGATCGTTGCGACTGAATCCCAAGCCGGTCGACAGGTGCGGTCGTACCTCATCACCATCCAGCACCTGCACACGCTCGCCGGCTGCGCGTAGCTGATCAGCCAAGGCATGGGCGATAGTCGATTTCCCGGCCGAGGGAAGACCGGTGAACCACAGTGTGGCGCCTCTCCGGGCGGGATGTAGCGGAGCGCCCTCGATCTGCTGCTCCCGGCTCCCCCGATCCGCAGTGGCAGTCTGGGCGCTCACAGGTTGATCCCGCATTCGGTCTTGGCGAATCCGGCCCAGCGGCCGGCCCGCGGATCGTCTGTCGAGGCTTTGGTAGTGCATGGCTGGCACCCGATGGAGGTGTAACCGTCCTCAAGCAAAGGGTTGATCATGAGGGAATTGATCTCGATGTAGCGAGCCACATCCTCATCTGTCCACGCGGCGATGGGAGCGATTCTGATCAACTTCCGGGTGGCATCCCATGACACCAGCGGGGTATTGGCCCGGGCTGCCGAGTCGGCGCGCCGGACTCCGGTGGCCCATGCGGCGTATGGCTGCAGCGCCTTGCTCAAAGGGATGACCTTGCGCAGCTTGCAGCATTGATCAGGGTCGCGCGCAAAGAGGTCCTTACCCCAGGTCGCATCCTGCTGGGCAACCGTCTGATCGGGGGTTACATTAATCACGTTGACGTTGTGCACCAGCTTGACTGCGTCCCGGGTACCGATGGTCTCCACGAAGTGGTATCCAGTGTCGAGAAAGATCACATCGATGCCTGGCGCAACCTGCTCTGCCAGGTGAATCATCACCGTGTCCGCCATCGAGGAGGCCACCACAAGCTTTGAGCCGAATTCCTGGTGGGCCCAGGTCAAGATCTCCAGCGCGGAGGCACCTTCAAGATCACGATTGGCCTGAGCAGCAAGCTCGGCCAGGTCCACGGTGGTGCTCATCCGGACCGACCTCGTGATACCAGGCCGAGAAAGGTTATCGAGAACGCGCGCCAACAGCTGCGGCATTCCCAACCACCCGACTCCAGGGGGAATAGGGTCTCTTCGGCGCAGTACGGGCAGTACAGCACCGTCTGGCGAGTGGCGTGTGAGGTCTCCGCGCTCATGCCAGCACCTGCTCATCGGCTCGCGCCACCCATTGCGCAAACCGCTCACCGTCTTGCCGCTCCGCGACATAGTGACGAGCCAGCCGCTCGACGTAATCGGGCAACTCGGCGGCAGTGACCTTGTGTCCTCGGAGCTTGCGACCGAAACCAGCGTCCAGTCCGAGGCCACCGCCGAGGTGCACCTGGTAGCCCTCCACCTGGTTGCCGTCCGGACCAAGCACGATCTGGCCTTTGAGCCCTATATCGGCGACCTGGATTCGGGCACAGGAGTTGGGACAGCCGTTGATGTGAACGCTGATCGGTGAGTCCAGGGCGCCAAGGCGACGCTCCAGCTCGTCCACAACTCGGGCGGCCTGAGCCTTGGTCTCGACAATGGCCAGCTTGCAGAATTCGATGCCCGTGCAGGCCATCACGGAACGGCGCCAGGCATCGCGACGGGCCGACAGACGGCATCCTTCGACAGCGGCGATCAAGGAGTCGACTTGTGACTCCTCGAGGTCGAGCACCAGCAGCTTCTGCAGCGGAGTGGTCCGGATGCGTTGTGAACCGTGCGCTTCGGCCAGGTCGGCCAGCTGCAGCAGGTCGCTACCGCTGGTCCTTCCAGCCACCGGAGACAGCCCGACGAAGTACTTGCCGTCCTTTTGACGGTGGATACCGACATGGTCGCCAGGCTCGGCTGGCACCGCGGGGGCTGGTCCATCAATAAGCCGGCGCTTCAAGTACTCGGTTTCCAGTACTTCGCGGAATTTCTCAGCGCCCCAGTCGGCGACCAGAAACTTGATGCGGGCACGAGTCCGGAGCCGCCGATAGCCGTAATCCCGGAACACGGCAACGACCCCGGCCCAAACCTCGGCGACTTCCTCACGTGGCACCCAGGTGCCTAGCCGCACCGCCAGCATCGGGTTGGTGGACAGGCCGCCACCGACCCAGAGGTCGAATCCCGGTCCATGTTCTGGATGCTCGACACCGACAAAGGCCACGTCGTTGACCTCGGGTGCCACGTCGTGCACCGGATGACCGGTCAGGGCAGTCTTGAACTTTCGCGGCAGGTTGGCGTACTCCGGGTCACCGATATAGCGGTCAACAATGTCGCGGATGGCCGGCGTCGGGTCGATGATCTCATCGGCAGCGATGCCGGCGACCGGGGAGCCGAGAATGACGCGCGGGCAGTCGCCGCAAGCCTCGGTGGTTTCCAGTCCGACCGCTTCCAGCCGCCGCCAGATCTCGGGCACATCCTCGATGCGAACCCAGTGCAGTTGGACGTTTTGCCGATCAGTGACATCGGCGGTGTTGCGCGCGAAGTCAACCGATATCTGACCAATGACCCGCAGCTGTTCAGTGGTTAGCGCACCGCCGTCGATCCGGATGCGGAGCATGAAGTATTCGTCATCCAGCTCCCACGGCTCGAGGGTCGCCGTCTTGCCGCCATCAATGCCAGGCCGGCGCTGCGTATAGAGCCCGTACCACCGGAAACGACCGCGAAGATCATTGGGATCGATGGACGCGAAGCCGCGCTTCGCGTAAATGTTCTCGATGCGAGCGCGGACGTTGAGCGGATGATCATCCTTCTTGGACTGCTCGTTGGGGTTGAGAGGCTCTCGGTAGCCCAGTGCCCACTGTCCTTCGCCCTTCTTGCGCCGCCGATTGGTCGCTTTGGGGGAATTGGTTGCTATGGCTCGCTGTGCTGCGCCGCTGCGGCTGCTGCCGGTTGGGTTGGTGCCGGCGGTCTTGGGGGCAGTCTCGGTGGTCATGGGTCCTCGTTCTGATAAAGCAGCACGAGCCGGTCTGGCAGGAGCAGGCGATTGTTGCCAGGCGGGATGCTGCGGGCCAGTTACGTCAGGCGGCGCAGCAGTGACACATCATTGACTTCGTCCGGCCAAGATCGACGAAGCGTCGCGCGGTCAGATCAAGTGTCTGAGCTTCCGGGACGATGCGCACGGACCAACACTCCGCTAGTGAGCGTGATCGAATCAAATTGCTTTCTCAACATATGAGAACATCGTCCGATTATTGAGATTTCCCGCGCAAGCGAGCCCGTACACCCGCAAGGTTTCGGCGCAGCGAGGTTTTCTTCACTGGGCTTTTCTGGGTTGGGATCTGCTGGCCGGTCGGGTCGGTCGAGTCGGTCGGGGCAGCCTCGTGGTCAATTCCTGAGAACCGTGGGAAAAACTCGTCAAGGCTGGAGTTAAAAGCGGCTCCAATCAGCACGGCTATGGAAATCACGTAGAGCCAGATAAGAAACGCGATCGGAGCCGCTAGGGGTCCATAAATGGTGGGGCTGCCGACGGACTGGGTGAGTACGAAGCGCAATAGCACACTGCCGATAAGCCAGATGGCCATAGTGACTGCGGCGCCCGGCAGCTCCGACCTCCACCGGGAACGAACTGGAACCGACAGGTGATAGAGGGCGGCCAGCATGCAGACCGAGCCGAGCAGCACGACCGGCCAGTACAGCCCGGAAAGGATCTCCAGGCTCGGCGGTAGCACCCGGTGCACCAAAGTTGGGCCAGCCAAGATCAGCGGAAGCAACACGATCCCCGAGAACAGAAAGACCAGATAGAGCGCAAAAGAGAGAGCTCGAGTTCGCACGATGCTGCGCTTGCCGGCCATGCCGTACATGATCGTGATGGTGTCGACGAAGACGTTCAGTGCCCGGGAACCAGCCCATAGGGCGATGAGGAATCCAACTGAGATCACCGCGGCGCTGCCCCTCGAGAGGACGTCGTCGAGGGTGGGCTCGATGACGTTCTCCACGACGTCAGCAGTCAGCGCGCGCGAGGACAGCTCGATCAGCTGGTCGCGAAAGTTGGCAATGGTACGGATGTCCAAAGTGCTGGTCACGAAGCCAACAGCACCGACTAGTCCAAAGATCAGTGGCGGCAGTGAGAGGACGGCGAAAAATGCCGCCTCGGCGGCGAGCCCGGTAACCCGATAGCGCAGGCAGATTGCGATAGTTTCCTTGATCACGCGCCAGCTGCGGGCAGCCCAAGTATGTGCCCGAGAGCCTGACTCCGAGCGCTCAGCCGCGGCGTCGGGGTCAGTGCGTGCACTCACCTTCACAGCGTAGGACTGCGGCGCATCACAAGCTGTTCTCCACGACGCGTCCTTTTGACAGGATTGGGTGATGGAAGTCGGCCGCTCAGCTTTGGTGACTGGAGCGGCGCGCGGCATAGGGCGGGCTGTTGCGGAACGGCTGGTGGCCGACGGACTAGGTGTCTCTGTGGCAGATCTGCCGTCTTCAAAGGCTGAAGTTGACGCAGTTGTGACTGCTCTCAGCGGCCCTGGTGCCGCCTTGGGCGTTGCTATGGACGTAGCGGATGCGGAGAGTGTTGAGGCGGCCATCGCGGCCCATGTGGCGCACTTCGGTGGTCTGGATGTGATGGTGGCCAACGCGGGCATCGCAATAACGGCACCGCTATTGGAGACCACCGGCGAACAGTGGCAGCTAACTATGGATGTGAACGCCAAGGGCGTGCTGCACTGCTACCAGGCGGCGGCCCGCCAGATGATTGCTCAGGGCCGCGGTGGTCGGCTTATTGCCGCGGCGTCAGTGGCAGCACATCGCGGCGGCAAGTGGCAAGGCGCGTATTCCGCATCCAAGTTCGCCGTCCGCGGGCTGAGCCAATCGGTCGCTCAAGAGCTCGCCCCCTATCAGATCACAGTCAACGTCTACAGCCCGGGCGTGGTGCATACCCCTATGTGGGAAGGCATTGACTTGGAAATGACCCGGCGCCGCGGTACGGAACTGGGTTCAGAGATGGCCGGCATGGTGGCGGGGATTCCGTTGGGTCGTTTAGAAACTCCGGAGGATGTGGCGGGAGTTGTCTCGTTCCTGGCATCGCCCGACGCTGCTTACATCACTGGACAGTCGATCGTCGTCGATGGCGGGATGTGGTTTTCATGATCAAGCAGAGGCAACGCGTCGATCCTGGAGAACGTTAGTGAAGCTCTACGTAGACACCGCCGATCGTGAAGCGGCGGAATCATTGCTAGCTACCGGCCTGTTTTACGGCGTCACCACGAATCCAACGATCTTGCAGCGGGCTACCTTGGGCGTGGCTGATCTTAAAGACATCTATCGCTGGGCCGTTGAGGCCGGCGCCCAAGAGGTTTTCTTCCAGGCTTGGGGATCCGATTCCGCAACCCTGATTGAGCGCGGCCAGCAGTTGCGTGATCTTGGTCAGGAGGTGGTAGTCAAGTTTGTTGCCACCCGGGCCGGTTCAACAGCCTGCGCGACACTGGCCGGTCGAGGCATACCGACCCTTCTCACCGCTATTTACGATCCTGGGCAGGCAATCATCGCTGCCGCTGCCGGCGCCACCTACATCGCTCCTTATTTGGGGCGCATGAATGATGCCGGGCGAGAGGGGATCGCCGAAGTAGTCGCCATGCATGAGGTACTGGTGGCTACCGGCAGTAAGACCAAGGTGCTGCTGGCCAGCATTCGTAGCGTTCCGGACATGGTTGTCCTGGCACGTCATGGCGTTGACTGCTTCACCATGGGGCCATCCGTCGCCGAACAGTTCTTCACCGATCCGACTACTGCCGAGGCGGCGCGTACCTTCGAAGACGCAGTCCGCGCGACCTCCGCATGACTGCCAACCCCGCAGCTGCCGACGCGGATCCCGCAATCATTGTTGCTGGGGACGCTCTCATCGACCTCACGCCGACGAGGACGGTTCGTGGGTACCTCGCTTACGAGCCTCATCCCGGCGGATCATGCCTCAACGTCGCGGTTGGTCTCGGGCGCCTCGGCGTACCGACTGCATTTCTTGCCAGGCTTTCCAGCGATGCCTTCGGCGAGATGCTCCGCACGCAGCTTGCTGATTCGGGAGTGCAGCCAACCTACTTTGTGGACACCGACGATCTGACCACGCTTGCAGCCGTCCATCTGCGTGACGGCCAAGCGACATATTCCTTTCATGCCCATAACACAGCCGACCGGGGATTGTTGCCAGAGCACCTAATGCCTCTAGCTCCCGGAGCAGCGCTCCACCTAGGCTCGATCGCCCTGGTGATGGAGCCGGTGGCTTCCACATTGGAATGGCTGATGCGGCGAGAGGCCGGGCATCGGGTTGTCAGTCTGGATCCCAATGTGCGCCCCGGGCTGATCCCGAGCCGGGTGACATACCTGGACCGTTTTGAGGGCTGGATGCGGTTGATCGACATCCTGAAGGTGAGCGACGAGGATCTGGCCTGGTTGTATCCACGGCTTTCTCAGGACCATGTCGTGGCGGCCTGGCATGCTGCAGGTATCCCTCTGGTACTGGTGACCCACGGTGAGCACGGCGCGAGTGCCCGTACGCCGTGGGCATCGGCCAGGGCAGCAGCGCCGCGGGTTGCGGTGGTGGACACAGTCGGCGCTGGCGACGCTTTCATGTCCGGCGCGCTAGCCCACCTTCAAGAGCGAGGGTTGCTGAGCCGGGAGGCACTTCGGTCGTTGGATGCAACGGACCTTGAGCAGTTGTTACAGGCGGCGTGCTTGGTTGCGGCCGACACCTGTACACGATCTGGAGCCAATCCGCCACGCCGCCGGGATCTCTATGCGGCTTCGCACAGTGGTCCGCAAGAGGTCACGCTGAGTCTCGCGGATCTGGTGGAGCGCGCTCGCGCGTTGGCCGTGCCGGGTCAGCGGCGTCTGCTCGGTATCACCGGAGCACCGGGTGCTGGAAAGAGCAGGGTCGCCAAGGCCCTCGTCGAAAAGCTGGGCGCCGACCTCGCGGTACTCGTCCCGATGGATGGCTTCCACCTCAGCAACCAGACTCTGATCAGCTTGGGACGGCGTGGCCGGAAGGGCGCTTGGGACACCTTCGATGCTGCCGGCTACGTTCACCTGTTACGTCGGCTGCGCAACCAAGAGGAAGAGATCGTGTACGCCCCCGACTTCGACCGCAATGTCGACGAATCCATTGGCTCCGCGCTGCCGATCCATCGTGAGGTGCCGCTGGTTGTGACCGAGGGCAACTACCTGTTGAGCGAGCTTGCTGGTTGGAGTGGCGTGGCAACACTGCTCGACGAGTGCTGGTACCTGCACGCGGATGACTCGACTCGGGTGCGGCGGTTGACCTACCGCCATCAGCAGCATGGGATGACTCACGAGCAGGCCGAGACTTGGGCCCTCACCACCGACCAGGACAACGCCGAACTGATCGTGAGATGCCTCCCGCGAGCGGATCTCGTAATCACCATGGCGGAATCATGAAGGCAGTCCACTATGAAGCGCCTGGCAACTTCGCCGTCGCCGACATGCCAATGCCGGCGGTTGGCCCGCTCGATGTGCGGATCAAGATCCATCAATCCGGCGTCTGTGGTACCGATCTTCACCTTCATCACGGGACCTTTATCGGCACCTATCCGGCTGATACCCGGTCACGAGACGATGAGTACGGAAAGGCGTTGGAGACACTGGCCAGCAATCCCGCGGCACACAAAGTCCTCATCACGGTCGCGGAGCCGTAGACACTCCGCGCGAGGTCAGTTGGTTATGGCTGGCACCGGGCTCTCTGCGGTGCGCCAGATGGTTTCGGCGAACTGGGTGTCACCGAGTGGGTGGGTGCCGGTGGGGTTGATGAGGTAGGTGCGGTGGTGGGGTGATCGCCAGAGCCAGGTCCCGGGTTCGGGTTGTCGGACTTGCCAGTTTCCGTGGGTTTTGAGTCGATGGTGGTAGCGGGTATGGGGTCCGAGGTTGCCGATCCTTGTCTGGCTGGGCGGCCCACCCTCCGCCAAACTGAGATAGGCGATGGTGTGGTCAATGTCGATCTTGCGGCTCACTGCGGCGGCGTAGGGAAACACATCAGCGGGGTAACGCAGCTGAAGATGTTCGCGCAGGCTGGCCGGAATTTCATAGCTGTCCACCGCAATATGGCCGGCGGGTAGATCGATCACCGGCTTCACGCTGATGCTGCAATGATCGCCGAGCAGGCTGTGCAGCCGGCTGAGCAGCACCGGACCAACCTCTTCGACCCTAGCGAGGCCGGTACCACTGCACAGCGCTTCCTGGCTGAAGTGCACATACACCACCGCACGGGGCCGGGCCTTTGTGGGATCAAACGGCGGCGGGGTGATGTGCAGCGAGCGGTGACACCCCTCAGCGGATGAGATCGCCGGAGAGTGCTGATCATCGATCGGTGCGGTGTCCTGGGTCTGTAGTGCGTGGTCGCGGCCTTCGACCGGCTCGGGCCACCGAGCAGCGGTCGTTTGTCCAAGATCAATCTGATCTTGGGCCGGCTCAGCTGCAAGATCATCGGGGTCGGTGGGTCCGTGCCAGGGGTCGTCTTGGTGTTGGCAGAGCAGCTGTAACGCTTCGGCGGGTTGGGCCAGGATGCCGATGGCCTTGGAACGACGCACCTCAACCGGATCTTCATCACCTTCTTGGGCGAGGATGTCGGCGATCCGGTCGATGGTGGCTTTGAACCAGATGGCATCCCCAGCAGCGGCTCGGGCGATGATCAGCTTCAAACCGTGCTCGCTGCCGCGGCCCAGCCGCACAAACCTTTCCCTAGCGGCGGCCTCGGCGGCCTGTTCGGCAGCATCCGGATCAGCGGCCAGGATGGCGGCCTGTAGCAGGGTTTGCAGCCGGCCGAACGGTACCGCACCCAGTGCGGGTGCCAGGCGCTGGTCAACCAGGCCGGCCTGTTCGGCGGTGAGGTGTCGGGTGGCGGCGGCGATGTGGCGGGCCTGGTAGGCCGGCACCTGGCCGGCTTGAGCGGCGGCCCAGAGCAGGGGCAGCCGGTGTCGCAGATCCAACGCATCACCGATCAGCCTTGACGCTGATCCATCCGAGATCCGTAGCACACAGCCCAGCTCCGCGGGTGCGAAATCACCGATGGTGGGGGTGCCGTCGCCGCCTAACCGGACCGGGCGTTCGGTCCCGGGAATCCGGCTTACCTGAACGGCATCGCCGGGATGCAGGTCGGCCCAATGCGCGGCGAGCTGCAGCCGGCGGGTTTCGGCGGTGGTCAGGGTGTGTTCGTTGGCCTCGGCGGCGGCCAGGGTGCCGGCGGCGTCTAACTCAGCCAGATCATTTTCGAACACCCATTCAATATATGGCTCGGTGCTGACATTCCTGGCAGGCTCAACGCACCACACAGCAACGGACAACACCAGACCGATCCAGACAACACCTGAGCGCTAAGACTTGCGTTGAGTTAGGTCGAATAAAAGACAATTGGTCGCTTCACGTTGTCGTGAAGCGCGACTTCCATGAATAGATCCTTGGGATCGGCAACACCGAATCCCACCTGGAACTCGGCCGTCTGACCCTTTCGAACCTTGGTGTCGGGAGCTCCATTGAGTCCGGTCGGTGAATCAAAGACGTCTTCCGCCACTCTGTTACGAGACAGAACACTGATATAGGTAAGCCCCAGGCCAACGGGTTTATCGGATTTGTTCACAACGGTCACGGTGAACTTCAGATAGCGCTTTGACTTGTCCACAACGGCGAATTGGCTCGGTGTCAGCTTCTGGGGTTTTCCGACGGTCAGCCTGACACCGTCGTCCCAGGTAAAGGACTTGCCAAACGCCAGTGCGTTCTGCCGTTGCTGGGCTGTCTTGGTCGGATCGCGGGATGGCTGAAGATACTCCTCAGTCGGCGCATCCAATGGCGGGCGGTATTGGTCTGAAGGATTTGCGTCGAGGCTGCCGCTGGGGATGGGCTCGCAACCGGCGCACAGCCAGGCGATAAGCAGGGCCGGCAGACTGGCAGCCAGGCGCTTCACGGCGCGATATTACCCTTCAGCTCTCTCGAGCAGCACTGCTCATTCCTCCACGACGCTCGATATTCCAGCAAAGTCAGCGGACTTTGGTTTGGATGTCAGTCGGCCACTGCAGCTGGACCCCGAGCGAAACCAATAGATGCTGGAAGTCAGCTAGTGCGGCGGGGGAGTTTCGCACTGCTCGAGGGCTGAGCCGACGATCGAGACAGAAGGCGGCAAGGGCACCGGCGGCTTCGCCGACATTCCATTCCACCGGGTGGAGTCGATAGCAGCCGTTCGTGATGTGGGTGACGCCTAAACATTTGCCCGCTGCCAGGAGGTTGTCCAATCGCTGGGGAATGAGCGCTCCCAACGGAATCTGGAACGGATAAGTCGCGATGTCGAGATATCCCCTTCCTGCGGTGCTCGGATGCAGATCAATGCGGTAGCAGCCAACACCCACACTGTCCGCGAAGACTTCGGCCCTATCAGCGCGCGGACGGGCCTCCACGCCGACATGGGTTTCCAAGACAGTGAACTCAGCGGCGATTCGGCGGCTTTCTCGCACGTACGCGGCCGCGGCAAGGCCGTCTTGAGTACCAAGCACCTCCGGACATAGCCGAAGGCCCGGATAACCCTGGCCATCGTCGGGGCGCGGTGCGTCTGTTTGCAGCCAGTACACAAAACACAGCGTCAACTCCCGGGCCTTCGCTAGCGATGCCGCGCGTTCGGGCCCAGTGACACCGATCAGCGGAGTAAGCCAATAGTCGACCTGCGGCCAGTTAAGAAGTGTTACATCAGAGACGTCGTCGGTGTAATGACCGCCGCACCGAATTCGGCGAAAAGTCCACAGGTCACGTTCACCGGTGCCCGAGAACAGCGGTCGGCTCAGTGGTCGGCCGGTCTCTGGCTCTTGGGTCTGCCAGCCTAATTGAGGTCCGGGCCAGAAATCGGCCTGATAGCTCTGCCAGAAGTCATAGCCCTGCGGACGGTCAATAGTGTGTTTCTCACCCGGCCGCCATTCCAATGCGGCGCACCAGGTGATCGCCTGCTGGTCAAGCGGATCAGGCGGCCCAGGTAGAGCGCGCGGCTCACCAGTAGTTGCGGCAGATTCAGCCCCTACCACCGACTCGCATCGCGCCAGAGGCAACAAGTCGCCTTCCTCAGTGGCCTCGAGAACGTAGTGGGGCTTGATCGTCAGATGCCCACCGGTTTGTAGATCTTGAAGGCCTACCGCTGTGATCTGATCACCTTCCATCGCCACGTCAATTGGTCGATGGCGCATCAGACAACGCAGGATGCCCTCGGCTCGAGCCGGGCGCAACATGTCGCCGAGGACCTTACGAAAGACCTGCGGCTCGGCGCTCAGATTGCTCACCCAGGCTGCGCCTGGATTGAAGTACGGGTCTCGCCTGGCGGTCTCAGTAATCCGTCTCGCCTGCTTACATCGGGTACGCACCGTCTCCCGGAGCTGCCGGTACCGCGCTGTGATGCCAGTACGCTCCACCCAGGGATGCTCATCAGGCGGAACGGCCTGACTGGTGAACTGGCCACCAACCCAGCTCCCGGCTTCGGTCAGGATGACATGGCGACCGAGGTCGCTGGCCGCCAATGCGGCCGCCACACCGCCGCATCCCCCTCCGATAACTAGCACATCGCAGACCAGCTCCATGCCGCCGATTCTCGGCGATGGCAGCAGGGGCCGCCAGGAGGCGGCGATGGTGCAGATCCGGCTGATTGGCCGGAATTTCCGCCAGCTCTCGACAGGTTCAGGCGATCAGCGACGCAATGATCACCATCGGCAGCGACACCACCGAGGCGACCGACGTAGCCACCGTCAGGGTCTTGAGGCTGCCCTTGGTGGACAGGCCGAGCAGCGCCTTGAACATCCAGAAGAAGTTGCTGTTGACCTGAAGCGCGAACAGTGCACCGGACGCGATGGCAAGGCCGACGACGACAGGAGCCACATTGAGCGAGCCGAGGATCGGTGCGATGATGCCGGCCGCAGTGATGGCGGCGACCGAGACCGATCCGATCGCCAGGTGCAGCACTGCTGCGATGAACCACGCCAGCAGGATGGTCGCGAGTACCGGTGCGCCGACATCGGCCGAGAACAGGCCGCCAAGCACCTCGTCCAGGTTTGTCTCGCCGATCACTGCGCCCAGCGAGCCACCGACGCCAGTGATTAGCAGGATCTCGCCAGTGGTGTGGAAGCCCTCGTCCATCGTCTCGCGCGTGCTCTCCAGCCCTGCGGTGGCGCGGAAGATCAGGTAGGCGCCCACCAGGCCCACAAAGAGCGCAAGGTTCGCGTTGCCAAGGAACTCGATGAAGGAGTTGGAAAAGTCGAACAGCTCGGCGAAGGCGCCGAAGGCGATCATGACCAACGGGACAAGTATCGGTAGCAGCAACACGATTAGCGGCAGCGATCGAGCCGCCTCGGGGGCACCCAGATGGGCGTGACGCGTCTCGGTGCCGGTGGCACCCACATCGGCAGCACGCGTCTCGGCGCCAGTGGTGGTACCCGACTCGGCGCCGGTGGTACCCGGCTCGCCGCCAGCAGCACCGGCCTCAGCACGGACGATAGCCATCTCGTGCGCCTCTTGCTCAGCCATGGCCTCGTCGACA
>DATFBI010000089.1:0-11911 GCA_035253925.1 Propionibacteriaceae bacterium | reverse complement strand
CACAAGGAAGTCGGCCTTGTCCGCGGTCCAGTCCACCGCATAGGTATGGAAGTCCGCTATGTCTATCGGCAGCCGCACGGCCTCGAAATCCTCGGTTATGGAGGGATCACGAAAGGCGTGCAGCCCCATCCCGACCGCTGCTGACTCGCCCGCCGCTAGTGCATCGCCGACAACCTCGACAACACAGATCTCAGCCGAGCGCTGCGGCTGGTCCTCAAATACCGGCTAACCACAAAGAGAAGGGGAGAAGTCGCTCAGGCAGTTCGGACATCTCTTCATCATCGCGCCCGAAAGAGCTCCTCAGTTTCGCTACGGTTGGTTCCGCCTCTCGGAAAGGAACGACCGTGGTTAGCTACCAACCTCAGCCCCCAGACGCCGCGTCACCGCCCCCGCCCCTCGAGTTACCTCACTATGGCATTGGCTTTGTCGATGCGATCAAGCGCGGATTCAAGAAGTATGCGACGTTCACCGGGCGTGCCAGCCGTGGCGAGTACTGGTGGTGGACGCTATTCACTTTCCTCACCTACACGGTGCTCGGTCTGGTGACGTACGCAGTTGGTATAGCGACCTCTCAAGACGGCGGTCGGACTCCGGGGCTGCTCGCTCTACCGCTGATCATTTTGTTCGCAGTCTTCGCCCTCGGAATCATTGTGCCCACGCTCGCGCTCACCGTCCGTCGGCTGCACGACGGTGGATACAGTGGGTGGTTGGCGCTGCTCCTGCTGATCCCTTACGTGGGAGGGCTGATCATTATGATCTTTGCAATCTTGCCGAGCTCACCGGCTGGCGCCAAGTACGACCCGATCCCGGCGAGTTCGCCTGCTTACGCCGCCCCCTATCCGCCGCAGAACCCGTACAACGCTTAAAGCTCTAGCGGAAGTCACGGGACCGGTGGCGGGACGGCAGAATGCCCCTAGCCTCGGGATAGACAGAGTTCAACGGACGCAACCGTTCGGCTACCAGGTTTGTCACTCCGTCGCTGTGTTCGATCCTGCCGCGAATGATCATGCCGGAGGCATTGCGGCCAATACGGCCAAAACGCCTCCAGAGCTCGGCGGAGCAGACCACGTTGAGCATGCCAGTCTCGTCCTCCAGATTGAGGAAAGTCACTCCGCCTGCGGTTGACGGGCGTTGCCGATGCGTCACCATCCCGGCCACCTGCACCCGACGTTCCGCATATGCCGGGCCAAGTTGGCCGATCGGCACCACCTCATGATCATCGAGCACCGGACGTAGATGTTGCACTGGGTGATCATCGGGAGATATCCGCGTCGCCCACAAGTCGGCCAAGGTCAGCTCCACCTCGCTCATCCCGGGCAGTACGGGTGGGGTAGCATCAATAGCTGAACCAGGCAGAGTCTGATCATTGTCGGCGTATCCAGCATTCCAAAGCGCCTGGCGACGAGACAGTCCAAAACAGTCAAAGGCTCCAGCGGTGGCCAAGGCTTCCGTCTGTGGCACCGTGAGCCCGGCGCGGCGTACCACGTCATTAATGTCGGCGAACTTCTGCTTTCGTCGTTCAAGGACAATCCGCTCCGCTAGCTCGCGACCAATACCTTGCACCTCAGTAAGTCCAAGCCTGACTGCGAAATTGCCGTCCCGTCGATGCTCTGCAGTGCGATCCGGAGCAGATCGCTCGAAGGGGCCTACCTCCGGTTGTGCCCGCATCAAACAGCTTTCAGGACCTGTCGGGCCGTCAGGTCCGGGGTTGATCAGCTGAAGATCGGCATCAATCTCAGACAGCATGATGTCGGGACGCAGTACCGCTACACCGTGCCGCCGCGCATCAGCGACCAACGACTGCGGAGAGTAGAAGCCCATCGGCTGTGCCCTAAGCAGCCCAGCGAGAAAAGCACCGGGATAGTGCAACTTGAGCCAAGAAGAGGCATAGACCAACAGGGCGAAGCTGATCGCGTGGCTCTCAGCGAACCCGAAGTTGGCGAAGGCCTGAATCCGGCTGTAGATGTCGTCAGCTAGCCCGCCGGTAATTCCGTTAGATGCCATACCTGCGTAGAGCTTGTCCTTGAGCCGTTCGATCTTCTCCACGCCTCGCTTGGATCCCATGGCCCGACGCAATAAATCGGCGTCGTCGCCGGTGCAGCCGCCAACCGCCATCGCGATCTGCATCAGCTGCTCTTGGAACAGCGGCACGCCCTTGGTCCGCTCCAGCACCGGCTCCAGCGCCGGATGTAGATAGGTCACCTCTTCCCTGCCGGTTGCCCGCCGAATGTAGGGGTGGACGGCACCGCCCTGAATCGGTCCGGGGCGGATCAGCGCGACTTCGATGACCAGGTCATAGAAACGCCGAGGCAGCAATCGGGGCAAGGTGCCGACCTGAGCGCGACTCTCGACCTGGAAGACTCCGATCGAATCGGCGCGGCACAACATGTCGTAGACGCCAGGCTCCTCTTTAGGCATGGAGTCAAGCGTCCAATTCTCCCCCACCTTCGCCGCTACCAGATCGAAGGTGTATTGGATAGCGGCCAGGATGCCCAAACCGAGGAAGTCGAACTTCACCAGGCCCATCCAGGCACAACTGTCCTTGTCCCACTGCAATACGGTCCGGTTGTCCATTCGGCCTCGCTCAATCGGGCACACTTCCCCCACTGGGCGTTCGGTAAGCACCATGCCGCCGGAGTGAATGCCGAGGTGACGGGGAGCCTTCAGCAGCTGCTCGGCCAAGTCCACTACCTGATCAGGAATCCGGTGATCCAGCCCGACAGCCGGCGCGGTGCGTTCATGATCATCTTCGGTTTCATTGACCGGGAGCGTCCCCCAGGAATCGATCTGCTTGGACCACGCGTCCTGTTGACCGGTGGAGTAACCAAGAGCCTTCGCCATGTCCCGAATCGCAGACCTTGGTCGATAGCTGATTACATTGGCCACCTGGGCGGCATTGTGCCGGCCGTAGCGGCGGTATACCTCCTGGATTACCTCCTCGCGCCGGTCGGAATCGAAGTCGACGTCGATGTCTGGCTCTTCGTCACGAGTCGCCGATAGGAAGCGTTCAAAGGGCAGCTTGAACGCAATCGGATCAACCGCAGTAATGCCCAGCACGTAACAGACAACTGAGTTGGCCGCCGACCCGCGTCCCTGGCAGAGAATCCCCTTGTCCCGGGCGAACTTCACCATGTCGTGCACGATCAGGAAGTAGCCGGGGAAGTCCTTCTCCTCGATCACTGCCAGCTCTTTGCGCAGCCGGTCCTCGGCTTCGGAACGGATATGCGCATAGCGCTGGTCTGCGCCTTCGCGGGTTAGATCTCGCAACCAGCTGATCGGGGTTTCCCCTTCTGGCACGTCGAGTTTGGGCAACCGCGGCTTGGCGAGTCGTAAGTTGAAGGCACACTGATCGGCGACCTCGACAGTCCGCGCTACAGCATCGGGATAGCGCGCGAAGATCTGCGACATCTCCGCCCCTGGCCGCAAGTGGGCACTGGGTCCAGGCAGCCAGCCGTCCATATCGGCCAAACTTCTGCGGGCGCGTACCGCCGCCAGAGCAGCTCCTAGACGACCACCATCCGGCGTGGCGTAGTGCACATTGTTGGTCGCCACAACCGGCAATTTGTGATCATGAGCCAAGGAGAACAAGGCGTCGTTGAGATCGGAGTCGGTCGGCAACCCGTGATCGATCAGCTCGACTACGACATGATCATGGCCGAACATTGCCGTCAGCCGATTCAGCTCCATTGCTGCCGCTGACGGGCCAGAGGCGATCAACGCCTGCCGTACGGCACCCTTACGGCAGCCGGTCAAGATCATCCATTGGCCGTCCGAGTGAGCGGCCAGCTCTTCCTCAATGTAACTGGGGCGTCCTTTTTCATCACCTCTCAGCTGAGCTTCGGTGATGACCCCGGAGAGTCGGTGGTACCCCTCGACGCCGCGAGCAAGCACCAAGAGATGCTGGCCTTGGGGATCGGCAACGCCGTTTTGAGGTGTTGTAAGTCCTAGCGACAGTTCGGCGCCATAGATGGTTCGGAGGTCGTATGCGAGTGCCGCTTCGGCAAAGCGGGATGCCGCGTAAAAGCCGTCATGGTCAGTGATCGCCAGTGCCTCCAGCCCTAACCGAACTCCCTCCTCGATTAGCTCCTCGGGATCACTTACCCCGTCTAGGAAGCTGAAGTTGCTATGACAATGCAGCTCGGCGTATGGCACCACTGGACCGGTTGGATGCCTGACCAGCTGATCATCTGGCTGGTACGCCGGTCGTTTGTGCGAGTATCCGGGGGCGCTATCGCCTTCCGGATTGTCTGCAGAGTTGTCTGGCATGGGCCGCCCCGACATCCGACGCTCCAGCTCACGCCAGGAGATCGGCGGATTATTCCATCCCACTTTGATCCCTCTCAGTCATAGCGGGCCTCTGTCCACCACTGGTCGTTCTCCACGACCAGCAACCAGGCGCTGCCATCGACACCAGTGATCTGGAACCTCGCAACCTGGCGTGCTTGATCCGGGTCCCACCACAGCTCATCAATAGGCCAGGGACCTGCCCAGGCATCGACCTGCATCAGCTCAGACCCCTCGCCGATGCCAATGAGGGCCGGTGCAGCGGTGACCAGTCCGCGGCCAGTGACTTTCACCGGCCTGCGGTCCTGGCTCAAGACCACCGACGGCATCGGTGTGGAGAAGACCCTGGCCGGGGCCGGCGGCGGAATCGAACCTGGCCACGGCAACTTGGGAATGCGCTGTGGGGGCCGGCGGTCACCCCAAGGGCTGAGCAATTGGCGGTCTCGTGGACTGCGCCCGCCTTGCAGGGAAGGAGCCAAAACCTCCTCTGGACCAAGCATGCCTTGCAGCCTGGCGATTCCTCGTTCCACATGATCATTCAGCGCGCTTCCCCACAGACCCTCACCATGATCAGCCAGGGATTCCACCGACTCAGGGACTAGCCGCAGCTCAATTACCGGCTCTGGAGCTGGATCCCCTTGCAGCTGCCAGTAGATCCGATCAATCAGATCGCTGGCTGCGAACCAACGCGAGTGCGCCCAGACTCGCGATCCGGTCCAACCGCCTTCAGTCACCACCTCAATACGGATCTCGGTGCAAACCAGTCCGTGATAGGCAAGTTCGGCGACCAGCTTTTCAGCGGTCTGCCGAGTGCTGAACACAATCGGTTCGACCGTCTCCAGCGCAGATGTGAAAGACACCCGCTGCTCCATATCGAGAGGAGGCAGGCGAGAGACGACGGGATGGTTATCCAATCCGCGCGCCAGCCGATGAAGTAAGGCGCCTTCCCGGCCGAACCGAGTGAGTACATCACGGCTGGCCAATGCGGCAAAGTCTCCGATACTCCGAATTCCCAAGCGCCGTAGCAGAGTGACCAGCTCGGCATTTTCCAGGACACCGATCGACAAGCCAGCGAGGAACGTCGCCGAACCACCAGGTGGGATAATCCAGCAGTCTTGAGGTGCAGCCCTACGCGCCGCGTGCTCGGCAGCGAAGATGCCGTCGGCAATCCCAATTCGGAAATCCCAGACGCCGGCACCTACCAGATGCTCAGCCACAACAGCCGCAGCCTCACGTTCGCCGCCGTAAAAGCGGCTGGGCACACGGAGCGCGCATAGTCCGGGCCGTACCGGCGCGACGCCTGCTGAGATCTCCTCGATCGCCGACAACACACTCTCGAAAGTGCGGATTTCACTCGCTTCGTTCCGATCCAGAACGGTCAGCTCCGGACAACGTGCCGTTGCATCACGGCGTCGCATGCCTCGTCGTACACCTTCGACCCTGGCCATGGCTGAGCAGGCAAATACTTCACCGCGTTCGAAGACGGCGAGTGGCAGCTGGGAGCTCAAGCCGAGTTCGGTTGCCGCCGCCACAACCGGCCAGTCAGGGCACCACACGACGAGCTGGCGGGTAGGAGTTTTGGATTGCTCGCTTCCGCCGTTTCTCTGCACAAGTTCAGAAAAATCGGCGGAATGATGTGTGATCGCGTTCATTTGTGGCCTGGTGCGGAGAAACGCTTCCGAAGAGAGATGTGAGCGCTCATCAGTCAGCTCACCCGGCCTGAGCGACGGTGAGAGGCACCACCTTGTGATCACACTCGGCTACTTGTTGATCAAGGCCCGGCAACCACAGCGGCACCTGGCGCACCGGTCCGCCCTGGCGGACCGAGACCACCACCCGACGAGCCCTTAGCCGACCATGGCCCCGGCCCAGCCCCAGCCAGGAGGATTCGGTGATGGTCAGGACGGCATCTGACCTTGGCCACTCTCCCCAGCACACCAAAGCCGCATCCTTCATCCTGAGTCGCGACTTCAGCCGCTCGGCTTGCTGTGCAGTGACTGGCACCGGTGGTTTCACAATTACGACAGTGGCCACCTCAAGCAGGCCTGCCGTCACGCTCAGCCATAGCTCACCAGGACGCGGCACCACTACAGTCCGTTCCAGATCGATCCCGAACTGTGCCGCTGCCTCCAAGCCAAGATCAGAAACTCCCACAAATGCGATCCACTCCCCAGCCTGCGATGGCCCTGCGGCCAAGGCCGTCGCGAGGCTTGGACTGTCTACCGCGTACGTTTCGCCAGTCCTGAGCTGGATGACTCCGGACAAACCCGGTAACGACTCCAAGGTCCTCCAGACCGCAGACCCCTGCATCCGCTGCACTCGTTGCTGCAGCTCCTGGATGCGGCTACGTGCCCTTGGAGGAGTGGCTTGGGGTGACACTCCCTTATAATCGAACATGTATTCGAGCATAGTCAAGACGACTGACACGCCCTGACTGCGATATCGCTCACTCTTGACCGAACAAGCCATAATCCCCATACAGCTTCAAAATGCAG
Source organism: Propionibacteriaceae bacterium (assembly GCA_035253925.1). GTDB lineage: Bacteria > Actinomycetota > Actinomycetes > Propionibacteriales > Propionibacteriaceae > Microlunatus. Next base: position 5,132 of record DATFBI010000089.1, on the reverse strand, counting down.
CATGGTCGGCTTTCCGTGCACTCTTGCCCAGGAAAGGAGTGCGGTGATGTCAGCGGTGATTGTTCTCAACACCGACAACACGGCCCTGCACACGGTTTCTATCAAGCACGCGATTCGGATGCTGGTCCGTGAAGTTGCCATCGTCGAGGAAGCCCGCGACGGACATCGCATCGGTCCATATCCATGGCCCTTGGTGCTACGCCTTATCCGCTATGTCAAGACCACTTTTCTGTACGCGCGAACGCCTGCTTGGTCAAAACGTGGCGTCCTCCGCCGTGATCATCATTGCTGTGCTTACTGCGAAGGCCTGGCTGACACCGTTGATCATCTGCTGCCGCAGTCTCGTGGTGGCACCAACAGCTGGCAGAACACCGTGGCCGCATGCACTCGCTGCAACAACCGCAAGGCAAACCGCACTCCTAGCGAAGCTGGGATGTCACTCGCATGGAAGCCGGGCGTGCCGACCTGGCGGGAGGCCTACCATCGACGCAGCTGATCATCCAGTCTTGACCACGTCGTCGTTCATACCTCCGAGACGCTCGTGACTGTCTGGGATCCCGCTCGATACCTGGAGTTCGCCGACGAGCGGTCACGCCCGTTTGTCGATCTACTGAGCCGGGTGAAGGTCGCCGATCCCAAGCTAGTTGTCGATCTAGGATGCGGACCCGGCCAGCTCACCGCATCATTGGCTGATCGTTGGCCGAAGGCGCAGATCATTGGCCTCGATTCGTCGCCGGAAATGATCAGGCAGACAGCGACGTTTGCCAGCCCGCGCTTGCGCTTCCAGCTGCAGGACCTGCGTTACTGGCAGCCGGAGACGCCGGTGGATGTGATCATCAGCAATTCCACGCTGCAGTGGGTTCCCCGACACCGCGAGCTCCTGCCAGCGCTGATCTCGGCCCTGAATCCAAAGGGCTGGTTGGCGTTTCAAGTGCCGGGAAATTTCGACGAGCCAAGTCATCGACTGCTTCGCCAGTTGGCGGCTGATCCACGCTACGCCTCACATCTCACAGAGATCTCTTGGCCGAGTTCATCCGATGCGGTGGCCTATTTGGATGATCTTGCCGACCTGGGGTGCTCGGTGGATGGCTGGGAAACCACCTACCTGCATGTGCTGAGTGGGCCGAATCCAGTCTTTCGCTGGATCTCTGGCACAGGCGCTCGGCCAGTGCTGCAGGCGTTGCCTGATGATCATGGGGCGCAGTTCGTTGCCGAGTATCAGGAGCTGTTGAACGAGGCCTACCCGGCCAGACCGTACGGCACCGTACTTCCCTTCCGGCGCATCTTCATCGTGGCTCAACGCGGAGAAGAGGGAGTCCGGCTTTGGACAGCTACCTGCTTTTGATCATCGACCCACAACCCGACCAAGCCCCGGAAGTGAGCCATAAACCACTCGCGCTCTTGCTCCGGATAGGTCATATTCACCGTTTGGGTCAGCATGCGATCGAAGTCTGGCGATGACACCCACTCAAGCACCAAATCATCAATTGTCGGCAGCGCTGTGGCACAGAAATCCAGATAGCGCTCCTTCTCGAAGTGCTCATCAGCCAACTGCTGATAGCGGGCGAGCTTGGCGTCGTAGTCGAGATCTGGATCGTCGGCTACCGCGAACCAGGGGTCAGCGTCGACGTGCATCTTGGCGCGCCGCCCGTTCGCGGCACAAAACGCGGTCCACTTGATCAATGACTTCATCGCCCACGGGAAGTAGTAGTGCAGCGACGTCACAGCAACGTCAGGACAGGCATTGGCATAGTCGATCGGTATCACGGTGTCGCCCTGAACCAACATCTCGCACGAGTTGAACTCCCAGCGGAAGAAGGCATTCACGGTCTGAGTGATCGTGGTCGTCTCCCGACCCACCCTTGGCGACAGGAATTCATGATCAACGGCGTAGCGCTCATGCATCGGCAGATCCGGTCGGAAGTGCATCACCATGGACTCCGGCCCGATGGTCAGCGCTCGGGCGAAGACGTCGTAGGGCTCGATTGACTTCTGCAAATGCATCAGCATCTCGCCGGAGTCGTCGTACGCCGCCATAAGTTCGGCCTCGTTACGAACCTTGGAGACTCCGCGCCAGCCCCCTCCGTCGAAGGGCTTCATAAACAGCGGGTAACCCATCTCCTTGGCGATCACGGCGAGATCGAAGGGATCGTTGTAGTTGCGCGATGTGTACGCCCAGCGCACGTTGTCAATCGGGTTCTTATAGGGCACCAGCACCGTGTCGGGCACGTTCATGCCGAGCCGCATCAGGGCGCAGTACGCCGAATGCTTCTCCATCGATTGGAAGGTGAACGGCGAATTCAGTAGGTAGACGTCGTCCATCAACGCGGCCTTCTTCAACCACTCCCGCGGGTGGTAATACCAGTACGCGAGCCGGTCAATGACCACCTGATGCCGGGCTCGGTCACGTAGATTGAACGGGTGGATGCGCACCCGCTCGGTATCAAGAACATGATCAGCGCCTGCGTACTGGAAGACGCCCAGTCGGCTGGCGATAGCTTCGAATGCCTGCGGCCAGTCCTCCTCAGCACCAAGTAGCAACCCGACCAAGTGGCGATTCACCGACACGCCCAACCTCCTTTAACGATCGGACTATCTCCCTGTCACCCGATACTGGCCTGGCTGGATACCGCCCGCAAGGTATCGGGCAGCCGAAGCCCATCACGTTTCAGCTCCAGTTCAGCCAGCTTGTTGATCACGTCCCGATCACCGGACCGCCACGCTTTGACCGGGTCGTCGCTGATTTCTGCGAGCACATAAAGCGGCTGGACGGCCATCGCCCGCAGGGCGAACAGGTCCAGATCGGCAAGCTCGTTCAAGAAAACCTGCGACGCCCGGGCCTGGCGATAGAACCGGATACGACGCGGCAGCCAGAAGGCGGCAACGATCGTCACCGGAATGAGGAAGACCAGCCAGCCGACGAGCAGCGCCAGCCGTTCGATGCTCACGACCTGCTCGTTAGCCGAAGTGATCAAGTTGCCGAGGGTGACCGAGGCAGCATCCAAGGGACGCCGTAGCTGCTCACCAGCGACCGGGACCTTGGCTGCTTCGGTTGCAGCCTCACGAAAGTTCTCTGCCAATCGCGTGGCTGTCCGTGCGGTTTCCCGGGCCGGTACTGCCAACACCTCGATGACCCGGTGGACGAAGATTCCGACAATTGCCCAGCCCACCGTCCAGAGCAAAACGAAACCATCCCCGAACAACTGACCAATCATCTTCGCAGGACGCTTAGCGTAGATGCTCATGGCCGCGACACTACCCATGGCAGCCAGAGATGGCAGGATTGCCCGATGTCCCTGAGTGAGGACCTTCGACGCCTTGAGGCTGGATCCGCCCGTTTCGGATATCTGCTGCTGATCGTGATGATGGTGGCGACGGGCTGTGGAATCTCGCTTCCCAATCCGTTCCAGAACGAGAACCGTGACAGCCCTGACCGGGCAGCTGCAGCTCTGGCGGTCGGCCTCAGCGCAAAGGATCTGTCGCCGGTACCGTTTGTCGGCTCCTCCGGCACAGCAGTCAACGATCAGTTTCAGCCGCTCGTTGCCGGTATGGGTCCGTTGAAGCCAAATGTGACCGTAGCTTCAGTATCCCGGGATGGATCTTCAGCCACTGCCAGGTTGGCCTTTACCTGGACGTTCCCTGGCGTACCCGAACGCTGGACGTATGAGTCCGACGCCAGGCTCGTCAGGGAGTCGGACCAGTGGAAGACCAGCTGGCAGCCAAGCATCGTGCAACCCCAGCTTGATGGCACGAACCGGCTGTCCCAGCGTCGCCTCTATCCCCAGCGGGGTGAGCTGCTAGGCGAGAACGGCGAACCGATCGTGACTGAGCGGGCGGTATTCCGGATCGGGATCGACAAGTCAAAGGTGAGCAGTGACCAGGCCAAAAAGTCTGCCGTGCGGCTCGCGAAGGTAGTCAAGATCAAACCCAAGCCGTACGCGGCAGAGGTGGCTGCTGCCGGTAGCAGCGCTTTCGTTTTGGCCATTGTGTTTCGCATGGATGCATCGGATCTACCGCTCGGCTCCGACATTCGTGCCATCCCAGGAGCGCTTTCGATCCGTACCACTCAAATGCTCGCGCCAACTCGAGAGTTTGCCCGGCCGATCATTGGAACGGTTGGTGAGGCAACGAAAGAGGACGTCGAACGATCAGGCGGGGCTGTTGTTGCCGGAGACCAGGTTGGGCTGTCCGGACTGCAGCGGCGCTACGACGCTGAGATGCGCGGGACGCCTGGTGTCCGGGTGCAACTTACAGCCGCCAAGCCGACCGGCAGCTCGGCGAGTCCCTCTCCGACTCCCTCACCGGCGGCAGGACCTGAGCCCGCTGTACTGTTCGAGGCCAAGCCGATACCCGGCAAGCCGCTGACAACGACGTTGAACCAAGGGCTCCAGTTGCTCGCGGAAAAGACTCTGGCGAGAACCAAGCCAGCAAGTGCTCTGGTCGCCATCCGTCCCTCGACAGGTGCAATCGTTGCGGCCGCGAACGGTGAAGGCAACCGCGGGCAATCACTAGCCACCGTAGGTCGGGCAGCTCCTGGATCGACCTTCAAGGTCGTCTCCTCGCTGGCGCTGCTGCGGGCAGGCCTGAGCCCGGAGTCGTCAGTGAAATGCCCGGCGACTGTGACGGTGAACGGTCGCAAGTTCGGCAACTACAGCGATTATCCCCGCAACCACTTGGGCACCATCAGCTTTCGCACCGCGCTCGCCCAATCATGCAATACCGCCTTCATCGGCCAGCGAGGCAAGATCAACGAGCTTGCGCTGCGCGATGCCGCTGTCTCGTTGGGCTTCGGCACCGACTACGACGTCGGCTTTCCGTCCTTCTTTGGCTCGGTGCCGAACGATCAGACAGCGACCGGCCAAGCCGCCGCCATGATCGGGCAGGGCAAGGTCGAGGCATCACCGATGGTGATGGCTGCTGTGGCAGCTTCGGTTACTGCAGGCGAGACCGTGATCCCGCACCTCACCAACGGCACGCAGGCCGCCCCGAAGGGAAAGCCACTAACCGAACAGGAGGCCCGCCAGCTGCGCCAGATGATGCGGGCGGTGGTGAATGGCGGGAGCGGCCGGGTGCTCGATGACCTGAAGGGTCCGGCGGTCATGGCAAAGACGGGGACGGCAGAGTACGGCGCC
>DATFBI010000088.1:0-6607 GCA_035253925.1 Propionibacteriaceae bacterium | reverse complement strand
GCTTCGAGCTGCTGAAACCGACAGACGACCGGGACCAATGGCTGGTACTGACTCGGTGGCGTGATGAAGCGTCGTTCCAGGCGTGGCTGAACTCGGAATCGTTCGCGCATGGCCATCGTTCCGCGGCGGAGCGCCAAGGAGGAGAGGCACAAAAACCGGTGGCCACCCACAGTGAAGTGTGGTCCTACGTCGTGGCTGGCGGGTCGAACGTCGGCTAACTCGGCTGCGTAGCCGTTTCAGTAAGGCTGCAAGACACCTCGAATTGGCAGCCGCAGGTTTTCAAGCGAGCTCTGCACAGGGTGCATGCGGTATGCATAGGTGCAACCTGTGCAGACCGACCGGAAGCTACGTACACGTAGGTTTCGACAGCTCATGCTGCGCTGGATCACCGCGGTTCGACGACGAACCACACGCCGACGGCTGGGACTTCACCATCATTGCTGTAGCCGTGCGGTCTGGTGGACTCGAAGCAGACCGAGTCTCCTGCGGCCAGCCGGTATTTGTCGAAGCCCAGCGACAAGTCCAACTCACCGCTAATCAAATAGGCGTATTCGGTTCCGCTGTGCCGCATCAACCGCCGATCCGCCGATGACGCGCTGCCCGGTTGGTAGGTGACAAGCAGGAACTCCACGTGGTGATTCGGCACCTGGCCGAGCCGTTCCCAGGTCACTCCGGTCTCCAGGGTCAGCAAGTCACGATCATCGGGGGAGACGTGTGGCCCAACTCCCTTCGCTCGGTCTCTGCTGAGGTAGCGAAGGCCAGCCACGTCGGCTATCGCGGCCGCACCCGCTGATTCATCTCCGTTGCTGGCATCGAACAGGTCCTCCAAAGACAGGCCGAGTGCGGACGTAATGCCGTACAACGTGCTCACCGACGGCTGACTCTTGCCGGTCTCAATCTGGGAAATGAGGCTCGGGGACACACCGACTACCCGCGCTAGGGCGCGGATCGTCACCTCCCGGCGAGCCCGCTGTTCGCGGATCCGCGGCCCAATCGGTGGCACTTTCGGGTCACCCATGTGACCTCCTCCAGGCCGGTGCGGTTGCCCTAAGTCAATACCTAGTCAGTACTACTAAACAAGGCGTAACTTGTATTGAACACCAATGATGACGCGGGATGGCAACACATGGCGATTCGCACGTATGGGCCCAACGCAGTCGACTGGGAGGCGCGGGTCGATGTTGATCGGCTGCGCAGCGATCGGCTCCGACGCCTGAGGCAGCACCTGGATGCTTCCGAACTGGGGGCGCTGCTGACCTTCGACTTCTCCAACATCCGTTACATGACGGCCACCCACATCGGCACCTGGGCAATGGACAAGCTGATCCGCTTCGCGCTGTTGCCGCGGGGCGGTGAGCCGGTGATCTGGGACTTCGGGTCGGCAGCCAAGCATCACCAGCTATACAACCCGTGGCTGGACTACGACCGCGACCCCGGCGACGGTCTGATTTCCGAGGCTGCTAAATCCGGCCGCTCTGGCGCCCGTGCCGGGATCTCCACGCTGCGCGGCGCCTTCCATCCCGAGGCCGGCATTGCTCAAGAGGTCGCCCGGAAGGTGGCGTCGGTGATGCACGAGCATGGGCTGACTACTGAGCCGGTCGGGGTCGATGTGATCGAGATGCCGATCTTGGCCGCGCTGCAGGAGCAGGGACTGACTGTCGTCGACGGCCAGCAGGTGTTCCTCGAGGCCCGCCGCATTAAGACAGCGGACGAAATCGCTCTCCTGTCACAAGCCTGCTCGATGGTTGACGCGGCGTACGAGGAGCTCTATGCGTTCCTTCGCCCAGGGGTACGCGAAAACGAGTGCGTCGGTCTGGTCAGCAAGGTGCTCTACGACCTCGGCAGCGAGTACGTCGAGGGCGTCAATGCCATCTCCGGCGAGCGCTGCTCCCCGCATCCGCATGTCTACAGCGACCGGATCGTCCGTCCAGGTGACCCGGCGTTCTTCGACATCTTGCATAGTCACCTCGGCTATCGGACCTGCTACTACCGCTGCTTTGCCGTCGGCAGCGCATCACCAGCAATGCGCGACGCGTACGTCCGCTGCCGGGAGTACATGGACATGGCGATCGCGGCCGTCAAGCCGGGCGCAACAACAGCCGACATCGCCTCGCTCTGGCCTACGGCCGAGGAGTTCGGATTCGCCAATGAGGAAGCAGCGTTCGCGCTGCAGTACGGCCATGGGGTTGGGCTGGCCATCTGGGAGAAGCCGATCTTCAGCCGACTGGTGTCTCTTGATCATCCTGAAGTGCTCGAAGAGGGCATGGTGTTCGCCCTCGAGACCTATTGGCCGGCTTCCGACGGCTGGTCGGCGGCGCGCATTGAGGAGGAGGTCGTCGTCACCGCCGACGGCTGTGAGGTGATCACCAAGTTTCCCGCGGAGGAGTTGTTGATCACCGGACAGCGCTACTGGACGGTGGGCGGTGAACTGCCGACTCTGCGCGAGTCGCAGTCCCATCTGAACACCTCGGCAGGCAGGGGCGGACAGTGACGGTATCGCAGGACGCAGCCGTCACCGTCGATGCCAGCCGGCTGCTCGAGTGGTATGAGCAGATGGCGCTGATCCGGGCGACGGAGAAGGCGGCGTATGACCTCTTTATGTCGGGTTTGGTCAAGGGCACTACCCATCTTGCTGCCGGGCACGAGGCCGTGGCGGTCGGCGCAAGCGCAGCCTTGCGCGAGGACGATTACGTGTTCGCGACCTACCGCGGACACCACCATGCAATTGCTCGCGGCGCCACTCCGGCCGAGTGCCTCGCGGAGTTGATGAGCAAAGCGACTGGTGTGTGCAAGGCCAAAGGCGGCTCGATGCATCTCACCAAGGCCGACAAGGGGATGCTCGGCTCGTACGCGATCGTCGGCTCGCATCTGCCCATCGCTGCCGGAGCCGCTTGGTCAGCCCAGCTGCGCGGCACCGAGCAGGTGGCGGTCGCCTTCTTTGGTGACGGAGCGACCAACATCGGTGCCTTCCACGAGACCCTGAATATGGCCGCCGTCTGGAAACTCCCCGTGCTGTTCGTCTGCGAAAACAACCTCTACATGGAATACACGCCGATTTCGGCGGTGACTTCTGTTGCCAATCCAGCAGCCGACCGAGCCGTGGCGTACCGGCTACCGTCCGAACTCATCGACGGCAACGACGTGATCAAGGTTTACGACACCCTGAAGGTCGCGGTCGACCGGGCCCGGGCAGGCGAGGGACCTACTGTGATCGAGGCCCTGACCTACCGGCACTACGGGCACAGCCGCGCCGACCCCGCCAAATACCGCCCCGAGGATGAGGTCAAGCTCTGGATGCAGCGGGATCCGCTGTTGGTGGCACGAGAGAAGCTCACCAGCCTCGGCGTTGACACAGCTGATATCGATGAGGCCGACGCCCGCGCGGCGGAAATGATCAAGGCCGCCGTAGCAGAGGCCAAGGGCGCGCCGCCGCCCGATCCGGCTACGGCACTTACTGATGTATGGGCAGACGGCGGTGCGGCATGGCGGAACTGACGACCTATCGCCAGGCAGTCTCCGAGGGAATTGCTCGCGAGATGCGTCGCGACCCACTGGTGGTCTGCCTTGGCGAAGACATTGGCGCGCCTGAAGGGGTTTTCAAAACTACGACCGGTCTCTTCGCCGAGTTTGGGCCGAAGCGGATCTGGGACACTCCGATCTCCGAGCAGGCGATTGTGGGGGCCGCGCTGGGGGCCGCGATGACCGGGATGCGCCCCGTCGCGGAGATCATGTTCTCTGACTTCTTCGCCTGCTGCTACGACTACCTGGCCAACGAAATCCCGAAGATGCGCTACATGACGGGCGGCCAGGTCACCGTCCCGCTCGTGATCCGCACCGCGAATGGGGGCGGCCTCGGCTTCGGAGCCCAGCACTCCCAGGCAGTCGAAAACTGGGTGTTCACCGTCCCCGGTCTCAAAATCGCCGCACCATCCACGGCACCCGATGTGATCGGCATGATGGCGTCGGCGATCCGCAGCAACGACCCCGTGATCTTCTTTGAACACAAGGGTCTGCTTGCCAGCAAGGGAGAATTGCCCCCGCCTGATCATGTCGTGCCGTTGGGTGAGGCGGCTGTCGTTCGTAGCGGCCATGATGTGACGGTCGTTGCGCTCGCCTCGACGGTTCCGACCGCACTATCGGCTGCGGAGCAGCTGGCCGCCGAGGACATCTCGGTCGAGGTGATCGACCTGCGCTGCCTGGTGCCGCTCGATGCCGAGACCGTGCTGTCCTCGGTGGCGCGTACCTCGCGTCTGATCTTGGTCGAAGAGAATCCCTACCAGGGTGGCTGGGGCGCCACAGTCGCATCGATCGTTGCCGATGAGGGATTTGAATCACTCGACGCCCCAATCCGGCGGGTTGCCGCGGAATGCGTACCGCTTCCGTTCGCCGACGCACTGGAGGACCAGGTGATCCCCACCGTCGACAAGGTCGTCGCAGCCGTACGACGGCTCGCCGCCTTCTGAAGGAACCAACAAACCACGCCACATGCAAAGGAGCAGGGCCAGATGACAAGCAGGACGCTCATTCGCGGCGGAACCATCGTCAGCATGGATCCCCAAGTCGGAGACCTCATAGGCGACGTACTTATCGAAGACGACAAGATCGTTGCCGTTGAGCCGAATATCAGCGCCGATGCCGATGTGATCGATGCGAGCGACAGCATTGTCATCCCGGGCTTTGTTGACACCCATCGACACACCTGGGAGGCGGCGATCCGCGGCTGCGCGCCCAACGCCACACTCGATGACTACTTCGTTGAAGTGCTGGACACCTTCGCGCCGGTCTACCGGGATGAGGATGTGCACGCCAGCAATGTCGCCGGGTCGTTGGAGTGTCTCAACGCCGGAATCACGACACTGGTCGACTGGTCACACATCAACAACACCCCCGATCACGCCGATGCAGCGATCACCGGACTCCAGGAAACCGGCATTCGGGCGCAGTACGCGTACGGCAGCGCCAACCTCTCATTGGCTGACTATTGGTTCAACAGCTCGATCGCAATTCCGGGCGACGACGTGCGACGCGTAAAGGAGACCTACTTCAGCTCTGACGACGGCCTGCTCACCATGGGCCTCGCCACCCGCGGCAGCGGCTTCTGTCAGGAGGAGGTTGTTCGAGCGGAGTGGAAGCTCGCGCGCGAGCTCGGTATTCCGATCACCATCCACGTCTCGATGGGCCGGCTCGCCGGTCGGTTCGGGATGGTCAAGCAACTAGACGACTACGGGCTGCTGGGGCCTGATACCACCTACATCCACTGCTGTCACTTCAGCGATGAGGAATGGCAGCTCGTCAAGGACAGCGGGGGCAAGATCTCGATCGCACCTCAAGTAGAAATGCAGATGGGTCACGGCTGGCCGCCAACGCTGCATTCTCTGCGCATGGGACTAAGGCCCAGCCTGTCCATCGACGTCGTGACGACGGTTCCTGGTGACATGTTCACCGAAATGCGGGCCGCCTTTGCTGCGGATCGGGCACGAGTCCACGCCGAGAAATATGGGCCCAATGAGCAGGTGCCCAAGGAGGTGTTGACTGCACAGGAGATGCTTCAGGCTGCAACCATCGACGGCGCCTACGTCGCGGGTGTCGAAGATCGTACCGGTTCGTTGACGCCGGGCAAGCAGGCCGACATTGTGATCATCGATGCCAGGTCGCTGAATATGGTCCCGATCATCGACCCGGTTGCCGCGGTAGTGCTGTGCGCGGATGTTTCCAATGTGGACAGCGTTTTCGTTGCCGGGCAGGCCAAGAAGCGGGACGGCAAGCTGCTGGCCGACGTAGACAAGGCTCGCGCTGATATCGAGGCATCGCGCGACTACCTGCTTTCCGCAACCGCCGAGAAGCGGCAGTGAGCGGAGGCCACCTGGTACGTCCGGCCGGTGCCTTGGAGCTGGTCGCACCGACCACCGGCTGGGCAACCGAGGCGACGGGATATCGCCGCAGCATGGCAGTAGGCGAAGATGATCATGCCGTGCACACCGGGTTCTTGATCAACGAACTTGATACTGGCGGCGAGATCCCCTGGCACGTGCACTCCTTCGAGGAGAGCTTCTACGTCGTATCGGGTACGGCGGTGATCGACACCGCCGAGGGATCGTTTCGTGTCTCGGAGGGCGTATATGGCATGGTGCCGATAGCTATGCCGCATCGGTGGCGTAACGATAGTGAAGCTGCGGTGCGCTGGGCCGAGATGCAAGCTCCGGCGCCGCGATCTGCCTACCAAGATGACACCTTCGTCGTGATGCGCCCTGAGCCTGTCGAAGGGCGCGCTTCGAAGAGCTCAGCTCCCGATGTCGATGTACGCGATCCACGCAACCGTTACTTCGGCAAGATCACACCTTCACAGATGGATCCAGCCAAGCAGAGCCAGGACCTGCTCGAGGTCACGGCGAGCATGCGTACCGCGCTGCTGGTCTATGGCGGGATCAACGTCAAGATGATGGTCGATTCCGATCTTGGTGCGCAGCTGGCGACCATGTTCATGGTGCAGTATGACCCCGATGGCGCGACCGGTCCACATGATCATCCGTTCGAGGAGACGTACTTCTTCCTGGAGGGACAGGCCGAGGCGACCTTCGACGGTAAACCGGTCGTGCTCGGTGCAGGG
>DATFBI010000087.1:0-4542 GCA_035253925.1 Propionibacteriaceae bacterium | reverse complement strand
AGGGAGGCGACGTGCGGCTTTAGCTCGTCGGCTACGGCATCGGCCGGGAGTTCGGGGACCACAGAGTTGATCAACTGACCGAACGAGGTGCGGTACGCATCAAGATCATCTTTTGCCTTGGCGACCTGCTCGTCGTTCTTGGTGGCTTTGCCCAACGTGTAGTTCACAAAGAATCCGATGTGTTGCCGCCAGGAGGCCAGGAACGGCTTCTCGGCGTCGGGGTAAACGGACCCTATTGCTTCGGCAAGAGCCACCGAGTTGGCATCGAGGGCCTTGACCGCGCCCACGACCTGCGGATCCTTCAGGTCACCTTGCTGTCGCACTGCTGTGTCCAGCGCATTCCCCGCCAGCCAGACATGATCGGACAACAGGCTGGTCAGGGTCGCCCGCAGCGCGGCAGCCTCTGTTGCGTCCGGGGCCACCGCGGCGGTCGTCGGTGAGTGACTAGGTGAGTGGGTCATCGACACGGAGGGAACCGATGATGGCGCCATCTCGGGTCCGGCCACGCCAGCTGGCGAGCCCGAGCTGCTGCAGCCGGCAGCGAGGACCAGTACCGCGGCCGCGGAAATGGAAAAGCGAGTCAACCGCTTATTCATGGTGAACCTTTCTTGAGTTGCGCGAATTGCGCTGATTTGGAGAAGGCGACGAGATAGTTGTGCTATTTCTGATTGCCTTCAGACGAGGTAGCGTCGGCGACGACTGTGATAGTGGCGTTCATGCCTTGGTGAATGTCGCAGTAGTACGTATAGGTGCCGGGTTTGGTGAAGGTAAAGCTGAAGGTCTTGCCCTTTCCGGACAACTTTTCTTCAAACGTGCCGTCTGGTCTCTGGGAGGACCGCAGGCCCGTGGTCTTGTCGACTCCTTCGAAACGACCGGAGGTCACGGTGTGGGCGATCGACTCGTCGTTACGCCAGGTAACCGTTGTTCCGACCTCTACTGTTGTGTCGGTGGGCTGGAACATGAGCGAACTTAGGTTGATGACTGGACCCGCTGGAGCAGATGCCGTACTGGATGGCACTGTGGCCGCCGACTCGGCCGACGTGCTGCAGCCGGCAAGAGCGCCGACGGCGATCATTAACGATGCGCCGCTGATGATGAGCCTGCGGCGTACCGGTTGAATTCTGACAATATCCACGCCCGCTATTCGGCATCGGCGAACAAAGGGATGGGTTCCTTTTCACGGACCTACGCCGATGAGGCAAATATGTGCGATGTGATGAATATCTACCAATCCAAGACGGCGCTGAATACGAATAGACAGGTCACCGGCCGGGGATGTTTGATCTGCAGCCGTCTGGCTAACGTGCAACTATGACGTCACATGACTATGCGGAGCCAGCCGCGCCCTTGACGACCGGCCGCATGCCGTTGCTGGGTTTCGGGACCTGGCAGATCAGTAGTCGTGAGGCCCCGCAGGCCACCGCCCAGGCCCTGCAAGCGGGATACCGGCATATCGACACGGCAACCATGTACCAGAACGAGACCGGTATCGGCAGGGCCTTGGCGTCTGCCAATCTGCCGCGGGAATCAGTCTTCGTGACGACCAAGCTGCCGCCCAGCCACGCCGGCCGAGAGCGCCGCACGCTGGGGGAGAGCCTGACCAAGCTAGGGCTGGACTACGTCGACCTGTGGCTTATCCATTGGCCGCCCAACGGCCAGGCGGCACCACGGGTATGGCAACAGTTCATTAGGGCGCAGCAGGACGGTTTAACGAAGGCGATCGGGGTGAGCAACTACTCACTCCGCCAGATCGACGAACTGATCCAGGTGACCGGTGTGGTGCCGCAGGTCAACCAGATCCGCTGGGGCCCCTCGATCTACGACCAGGCGGTGGCCTCCGGCTTGGAGCAGCGTGGGGTTGTACTCGAGGGCTATAGCCCGTTCAAGGTGAGCAACCTGCACGACCCGACTCTGGTCTCGATTGCCGCGCAGCACGATGCGACCACTGCTCAGGTGATCGTTGCTTGGCATATCGCGCATGGCTTCGTCGTGATCCCCAAATCGGTGCGCCGGGAACGCATCGTCGCCAACGCAGCCGGTGTGCGAATCAAGCTGACCGCTGAGGAGGTGACGGCGATCGACGGCCTAGCGAGCGTCAGCAGAGCCGGGTCACGGCGCAGGTTCGGCTAGGCTCCGGCCGTGGCAGCGCTCCAAGTCTTGTTTATCGGCGGCACCGGGATCATCAGTTCGGCTTGCTGTCGGTTGGCGGTCCGGCGAGGGCTTGACCTGTACGCACTGAATCGCGGCGCCACTCAGCTAAGACCTTTGCCCTCCGAAGTCACGATCTTGCGCGGCAACATTCGTGATCCAGCTTCGGTACGAGAGGTCCTAGGTGATCATGAGTTTGATGTAGTGGTGAACTGGATCGCGTTCACACCGGAGCACATCGAGGCTGATCTTGAGCTGTTCCGCGGGCGAGTCGGCCAGTACGTCTTCATCAGCTCAGCGTCGGCCTATCAGGCGCCGCCATCCCGCGTACCGGTGACCGAATCCACACCGCTGAACAACCCTTACTGGCAGTACTCGCGGGACAAAATTGCTTGTGAGGATCGGCTGATCCGCGCCTATCGTGAGGAAGGCTTCCCGGCAATGATCGTCCGGCCCTCACACACCTACGACCGCACGGCTGTGCCCTCATACGCGGGCTGGACATTGGTGCAGCGGATGCGGCAAGGAAAGGAGGTCGTCGTGCAGGGCGACGGCACCTCGCTCTGGACGCTGACACACAGCGATGACTTCGCCAAGGGTTTCGTTCCATTGCTCGGCAACACCAGGACGATTGGGGAAGCTTTCCATATCACCTCCGACGACGTGCTGACCTGGAATCAGATCACGATGATCTTGGCTGCGGCCGCCGGTGCCGAGGCGAAGATCGTCCATGTGCCGTCCGACGCCATCGCGGCTGCTGATCCGAACTGGGGTCCAGCACTCCTTGGGGACAGCGCCCACTCGATGATCTTCGACAATTCCAAGCTGCGCAGGGTGGTGCCGGATTACGTCGCAACGATCACTCTCGAGCAGGCAGCACCTGAGATCATTGCCTGGCATGATCAGAATCCGTCGCAACAGAGATTTGATCCTGATCTTGATGCGCTGATGGACAAGCTGACAGCGCAATTCCGAATCAGCGCCTAGCTAGTCAACGGCATGATGGTCACAGGAGTTGGGCGATGAGTGTTGCTGCGTGTGCTGCGCCGTCGCGTTCCACTGGTTGGTAGTCGACCTGCAATCCGATTTCTTGAGTGATCATGCCGGTGATCAGCTCGGGCGTGGCTTCCTCGAAGTCGATCATGCGGCCGGCGCGGTACTGCTGAAGCCGGTGGCGGACATGGAAGTTCTGCTCGAAGTGATGGCGCAGCGGAACGTAGAGGAACGGCCGGCGAGTGGCTGTCAGCTCCATGCAGGTCGTCAAGCCGCCCTGCACAATCGCCAGATCGCAGGCGGCAAGGTGCCGGTAGAGGTGGTGGACGTAGCCGCACACTTCGAGGCCTTCATGCTGCGGCAGCGCGTCCGGGTTGATCCTGGGGCCGCTGACAACGATCATCCTGAGCGCCGGGACTTGCTGTTTGGCTTCCGGAAACGCGTCGATCACGCGTCGCAGCAGGTGGCCGCCGACGCCGGAGCCGCCGACGGTGACGATGCAGACCTGCTCGTCGTCTCGGTAACCCAGTTCATGCCGCAGCCGTGCGCGATCTGCAAAGTCGGAAGGGTTAAAACCGGTCACATAACCGGCGAACGAGTAGTGCTCTCGGGTCCAGTCCCGGATCAGTGGCAGCTCGGGCCCGAACGCGTCGGGAACAATGTCGGACTCATTGCCCACGAAGATCGCCCGATCCCGTAGCCGAGGGAATCGCGCGATGTGTTCGATCATCTCGGCGTTGTAGTCCGCGGTTAGGAACGCTTCCCGATCACCGCCGTCGGGCATGGGTAGCCAGCCGACGAAGTCGGTCAACCAGACATATGCGGCACGTTTTTCTTCGGGGTTTTCGTGCAGGTAATAGTCCAGTTCCCAGGCCTCATCCCCGATCCAGAGGTCGTACTGCTCGTCGCGCACCAGGTCGTGGAAGACCATGAAGTTGGACAGCAAGATCTCATCCATCCGTCGGATCGCCTGGAAGCAGTGCAGATCGTGCTCGGCCGACTCACTTTCGATGTGACTGGATTCGTTAGCCAGCCATCTGCTAGCCGGATGGATACGCTCACCGGCAGCTTCCAGTACTTGTGTCACCGGATGCTGAGCGAGCCAATCAATCTCAAGATCAGGGTGCAGCTTGCGCAACTCCTCGGCAATGGCCACATCACGTTGCGCATGCCCCAAGCCGATCGGGGAGGAAATGTAGAGGGCCCGCTTGCGACGCGACCTACCCCGCACCAATGCCGCGGCGGCGGCCCGGGCTTGATGAAGTCCCTAAGGAGAAAATTGACCTTCACCGGATCACGTACATGCGGTGCGTGGCCAGAGCCCTCCAACAGAACTAGCTGGCCTCCGGTGTGCTCGGCGAGGGCGACGCCGTGGGTCACGGAGGAGATCGCGTCCGCTTC
>DATFBI010000086.1:0-2939 GCA_035253925.1 Propionibacteriaceae bacterium | reverse complement strand
AGCCAGCACCTCGCGTTGGTGCATCGCGGCGAATGGCCACGCCAAGCCAAGCAGCCCGTACAAGATCAAAAACCCGCCCGCTATCCGCAGCGAGCGCTTGCCGCCCGCCGACGCCCACACGCCCAACCCGAACGCGATCATGAGCACCTCATACATCGTGCCGAGCACCAGCCAAAGCGGCCTGGTGGAAGTGCCCCATGCCGACAGCTCGCTGACCGTTTGAGAGATCGGGCTGTACCCGGGATAAGTGATCAGCCAGCTCATGGCGGCGTACAGCACCGAAGCTGCGATGCCGCAGAGGAGCAGAGGCTTCCGTACGCTCAAAAGCGGGCTCTTCTTGGCTGGCACGTCATCGCGAAGTGGCTGCGGTGAACGGTTGATAGTGCTCGACATTCGGACCTCCTGGAAGGCAAGTCCCTCCAAGATCAGCTTGGCTCGCAGCCAGAGCGCTCTCACAGGGTCATTGGGAACCACGGCCCGGGACCTCCGACCTATCTGAGGCCCGGGCCGAATTGATCTTGGCCAGTTAGGAATCTTGTACGGTCAAGATCAGTACTGCCGGTAGCGGGCGATGTGCGGCAGCGGGTAGCCAAGAATCCCGAAGTAGATCACACAAAATGTGATGAAGAGCATGAGCGATACTGCGCCGAGCGCGATGCCGGCCATGGCTCGTTGCCTGCCAGCCGCTGATGCTGGAGTCTTGCCAAGGTGTGCTGCGATGCCGAGCACTATGGCGACCACTGACGCGGCAACGCCCGGGATTGGAAAGAAGCCGAGAATTCCCAGCGCCAACGAGGCGGTGCCAAGACCGTCCTGGGACATTGTGGTGACCGGCGCGTCTTCGGTCTGGATACTCACGAGGACCTCCTTGTTGAGAGCCGTTTTGGTGCTCTCAAATTAGGGACTAGCGGCCGCCTAGCGGATCCAGCGAGCGAGTGATTTGTCCGTCCCTCGATCGGCCGGAGAAGTCACCGCGAAGTTCGCACGTCCTCCGACGGACGGGTGACGTCGGTGATCCTGTACTCATACCTTTGGGGGAGGCCATAACCGTCCGCTCGATCTAGGCTGACCAGCAAGGCAAGCAGCGCGGGAGCGGCCAAGTGCTGAACCGGATCAAGGAATGGCGGCATCGCAAATGGGTGGCGGTGCTCGGTGACATCTTGCTCGCCACCATGGTTCTGCTTTTGAGCCTCAAGGGCCTGCAAGAGACCAATGGATGTCCTTGTCCACCGGTGCCGACCTGGGCGTACGCCTTGGTGGCTGTCCAGGCCCTGGTGTTGGTGGGACGACGCAAGTGGCCTGTGACCGTTGCTCTGATCTCGGGCTTCCTGGCGCTGCTTTATGGGGTGTCCTCGCTTCCCGATCCGCCGGTTCCGTACGCGGCCTTGGTCGCGGTCTACACGGCCGCCGCACGGGCCCCACGGCGGCATGCAATCATCGTCGCCATTGTCCTGGCCGCGGATATCGCGATCGCCATGATCGTGGACTGGGCCAGGAGCGACTACCAGGATGCGTTGTTCAACTATCTGATCTTCGCAACCGCCTGGCTGTTGGGTTACGCCGCTCAGGCACGGGCTGAGCGGGCTGCCGCGTTGGAGCAGCAGGCAATCCAAGTTGAGAAGAGACAGTCCGCCGAATCAGCCCGGGCGGTGAGCGAGGAACGCAACCGGATCTCACGCGAGCTGCACGACATTGTGGCGCATCACGTCAGCATGATGGTGGTTCAGGCGGAGGCTGCTCCGCTACTGCTCACCCGCGATCCGAAGTCGGCCGCAGACGCTATGGCGTCGATTAGCCAGACGGGCCGCGAAGCTCTCAGCGAGATGAGACGAATGATGGCCCTAATGCGGGACGGTCAGGAGTCTCCGCTCTCACCGCAGCCAAGCCTCTCTGCCGTGGCTGAGCTCATCGATGGCGTACGAAGTTCTGGACTGGACGTCAGTTTCGACCTGACCGGTGAAGTCCGGACGCTCTCGCCTGGAGCCGAGTTAGCCGCGTATCGGGTGCTTCAGGAGGCGCTCACAAATGTCGTGAAGCATGCCCGAGGGGCACGAGCCGATGTCAGCCTGGATTACGGATCTGAGGTGCTGCGCATTGATGTCCGCAACGACGCCAGACCGGAATCCGCTCAGCTCGATTTGCCAGGTGGGAATGGTTTGGCTGTGATGCGTGAGCGGATTGCACTCCTCGGTGGGGACCTTAAGGTCGGGCCAGATGTCGGGGGCTTCTGGGAGGTGCGTGCCCTCATTCCGGTTGGCGGCGAAGCGCGGTGACCGTCAAGGTGCTCTTAGCCGACGACCAGCGCATCCTTCGGGACGGGTTCCGACTCATCCTGGAGTCAACAGGGGAGTTCACCGTGGTCGGTGAAGCCGGCGACGGCTGGGAGGCAGTTGATCTGGCACTACAGCTGGATCCAGATGTCGTACTCATGGACATTCGCATGCCGCGCATGGATGGTATCGAAGCGACGAAGAGGATCGTCGCCTCGCGCCCACAGTGCCGGGTGCTGGTGCTCACTACGTTTGACCTGGACGAGTACGTCCTTGGTGCACTTGACGCTGGGGCTAGTGGTTTCCTTCTCAAGGACGTGACGCGGGACGAACTGACGTCGGCGGTCAGGCGGGTGGCACAAGGCGATGCATTGCTCGCCCCGTCCGTCACCCGCCGAGTCGTGGAGGAGTTCATCCGCAGCCGGAAAGCTCGTCCAGCAAGTACCGGTGTCGAAGCGCTGCAGACCCTTACCACCAGGGAACGTGAAACCCTTGACCTCCTGGCCCAAGGATGGTCCAACGCTGAGATAGCGCGCCGGCTGTTCGTTAGCGAGCACACAGTGAAGACTCATGTTGGCAATGTCTTGATGAAGCTCGGTCTGCGTGATCGCGTTCATGCCGTGATCTTCGCCTACGACAACGGGCTGGTTGGCGGTCGGCGGCCAGCCA
>DATFBI010000085.1:0-24487 GCA_035253925.1 Propionibacteriaceae bacterium | reverse complement strand
GTGAGCGCCACCCAGGGTGGTGCTATCTGCGCCGGTGCACCTGGGATCGCATCGACTACGGTTCGCCACAAGGTAAAGACGCTGTCTTGCGCTGGAAGCAAAGCCGGTCCAACCAGCGAGCCCCGGCCGAACAAGCTGCGGGCCGCGATGAGACTTGCCAGGACGGCAGCGGCCATCGCCAGCGCGACTGGGTTGAGCCAGACGTTCCTGGGTCGCTCATCAGTCGCCGAGCTGAAGTCATCGCCGGTCAGCTCGTCGAGTGTGGCGACATCGCTGTCGCCGGCCAACGATCGGAAGCGCTCCGAAGTAGCGCTGGTCAGGGCGTCGATGCCCACTCGTAAGCCATTCCACCAGGGTGGTCTGAGGGACTTGACTACCTCGTGTGTCCCAGGCACCGGATCAGTGGCCGCCGCCCGCTTACGCAAACCGGCTAGGCGACGCGGCTGAGCTATGAACGAACCGAGAGCCAGCATTTCGTCGAGTGCCCGCCCGGGCACCTTACCGATCAAGTAACCCACCGCCCGTACCAGGCAGCTCCAGACCAAGCGGAGCCAGACGAGCGGGAGCATCTTTCGCTCGGCGTGTCCGGCTACCACGAGCATGCCGAGCAGTCGATCAACTTTGCCCGGCCTGCGCCCGGTAAGTCCGTGAGGCCGCAGCCCGGCCCGGCCCACCTGACGGTGAGTGACCTGGGCCTTTGGTGTGGTTACGACGCTGAAGCCGTTGAGATGAGCCCGCCAGCCAAACTCGACGCCGTCTCGGAAGACCGGCAAGGCAGGGTCGAAACCATTGAGTTGCTCCCAGACCGCACTCCTCACCAACATGCCGCAGGTGGAGACGCCAAGACGTTCCTCAGGGTGGTCACGTTGCCCTTGGTCTATCTCATCTGCATCCAGATCGAGCTCGCGCCGGCCGGTGCCGGAAATACTGACGCCAACTTCGCTGATCGGTTGACCTCCATGCCTCCGTCTAGGAAGCAACAGCTTTGGCCCGGTGAGATCGATGCTCTGGTCGGTGGTGACGTGAGCTAAAAGTTGATAGAGCGCGTCCGGTGCAGGAGCGGCATCGTCATGCAGCAGCCACAGCCAGTCTGAATCTTGCGCTGATACGGCCCGGAAGCCGAGTGTGTCGGCATCATCATGCAGATTCGCTGCATCAAACTCCAAGGCAGCCTTTACCGCGGCACCGAATCCGAATTCCCGTCTTCCCTCATAAACCGCGTCCAGTACGCCATCGTGGTATGCGCTGTCGAGGAGCGCTCTGGTTGCATCATTGCTTGCATTGTCGATCGCGATGAGGCGAGTAGGCCGGGTATCGAGCTTGGCGAGTGCATCAAGAGTGCTAGGCAGCCAACGAGCTGCATCGAGGGTGACAAGGACAGCTGTTACGTGCGCCGCACTGACATCTACCCGATGGGTCTCTTCGTCGATGTAATCTGCCCAGGCCCAGGGATTCTCATCGAACCCAGAATCCTCGACCAGGGTGATGTGGCTATCCATCAGATCCTGTGCAACCCCCGATTACCAATCGGGCCCCGCAACGCGCAAAGGGGCTGCCCGGTTGGGCGGCCCCCTACTTTACGCGAGTCGGCTGAGTCCTCGACAGTGTGTCTCGACTACACAGCTCGCTTCTTGAGCTTTCGGCGCTCCCGTTCACTGAGACCGCCCCAAATGCCGAAGCGTTCATCATTGGCTAGCGCATACTCCAGGCACTCGCCACGCACTTCGCAGGCCAAGCAAACTTTCTTGGCCTCGCGCGTCGAACCACCCTTCTCTGGAAAGAACGCCTCCGGGTCGGTTTGTGCGCACAGTGCGCGCTCCTGCCAGCTCAGTGCACCCCCCTCATTGATGCCCCTCAGCTCGTACATGTAGTTGTGCCTCCTCGAGCCCCCGCATGTTGTGAAGCTGCCACCCGCTGCTATGCCCCCATACAGCAAGGACACGAGTCCATGAACACGTGCCGAACACCGTGCCGTTCCGCCGGATCAGCAGAAGACTGCAAATGACATTGGTGAAATTACATGCCTGTCAATACCCGAAAGTCAAGTGGTTTCCTGATATTGGACAAAGCATGGTCCTTCAAGGGCGGCCCTTCGCCGGCTGCAGGAGCTCGCGGCCGCGTTACCTGGAGAGCTGGGCTCTGTTCGCGAGCAGTGAGCTATGACTGCGGGCGGTCCCACCATTCGGGGGCTGGCGGCTGATCTTTGGGGCGAGTCGGCGGCCTGGGCCCGTTGGGTTGGGTGGGTATGGGCTGCCAGCTGGCCGAAGATGTATCCGTACCCCAACCTGATGCCGGGGCTCCGGCCGCAGCATCACCTGCGGTCCGCCAGGCAGCACCGGCAGCGGCGTCCGGCTGCCAGGTCGGTTGCAGGCGTTGGTCGGGTACCGGACTTGCTGGCAACGATTCCGGCTCGTGCGGTATCAATCCGATTCCTGGAGGCAGCCGCCGCGGCACCGCCTGTAGCTGCAGCAATTTGATCAGCAATCCCACCGCGAGTACCGAGATCACTTGCGGCACGATCGTGGCGAACACCGCGACAATTGGCGCGGTAGCGCCAAACCCCAACAGCGTCAGCACCAGACCGAACAGCACGGAGATCACACCAACGACCAAGCTGATCAGTGTGAGCTGGCGAGCACGAGGAGTGCGCTCACGCAGTACGCAGAAGCTAACCAGGACGGCTAGCACGACTAGGGGTACGGGATTGGCGACTCGGGCACTCAGAACCCAACCGACAGTTGCCAGTGAGCCGTCGAAGGTAGCCAGCGCCACAATCGTAAGCAGAAGATTGAGTGCCAAGACTCCCAAAGCGACCCAGGCCGCCGGCTCGCGCAACCGCATCAGACTTTGCATCCTTTTAGCGTATCGACACCGGACATGCCGCGAGGCGTGCTGTGCAAACTGCTCATTGCCGCAAGTTTTTGGGCACTGGTCATGTGACGGACGCTCGCAGTGCATGAACCAGGCCACTCGCTGATGGACACTAGTGCGGTGCAGATCGTGATCTTTGCTGGTGGTGTTGGCGGCTCGAAGTTTGCACTCGGGGTGCGCCACGCGTATCCGGACGCGAACCTTACCGTGATCGGCAATACGGCCGACGACATCACCCTGCACGGCCTACGGATCTGCCCGGACCTGGATACGATCATGTACACCCTTGGCGGAGGCGGCGATTCGGTACGCGGCTGGGGTCGCCAAGACGAAAGCTGGCGCGTCATGGAGGAACTCTCCGCCTACGGTGTCGAGCCAACCTGGTTTTCGCTGGGTGATCGCGATATCGGCACCCATCTGACCCGAACGCAGATGTTGAATGCTGGCTATCGGCTCTCTGAGGTCACGGCCGCACTATGCCGCCGCTGGCTTGCCAATTACGACCGGCTGAGCTTGCTCCCGATGAGTGACGATCGGGTCGAGACGCACGTCACGATCGCGGACCCTGAAAAGCCTGACGAGCTGCAAGAGGTGCACTTCCAGGAGTACTGGGTCCGGCTGCATGCCCATCCGGACGCCCTCGCCCTTACGTTTGTTGGCATCCAGGACGCAGTACCGGCGCCAGGTGTTACCGAAGCCATCGAGCAAGCGGACGTGATCTTGGTAGCACCCAGCAACCCCGTGGTTTCCATAGGTCCAATCCTTGCCGTGCCAGGGATGCGTGAAGCGCTGCAACGGGCTGATGCTCCCGTCGTCGGGTTCGCCGGGATCCTGAGCGGTTCACCGGTACTTGGCATGGCGCACCGGCTGCTCCCAGCTATCGGCGTCGAGGTAGACGCGGCGGCAGTGGGACTGCACTATGGTGCTCGCTCTCGCGGCGGCGTACTGGACGCCTGGGCGATGGATATCGCTGACGTCAGCTCCACTGAGCGCATCCAACGGAGTGGTTTGCGGGCCGTCGTCACCGATCTGATCATGCGCGATCCAGCGAGCACTGCCGCCTTCGTCACCTATGCAATCAAGTCCGCTACATCATGATCGTCACGATCTTTGCACCAAGCGGGATTGGTGATGTGACGCCCGGAAGTGATCTTGGAGTCGTTATCTTGGCGGCGATCGCAGCAGATCCCATGGGTCCGCTTCAGGACGGTGACGTTGTCGTCGTCACATCCAAGATCATCAGCAAGGCGGAAGGCCGCATAGCGCCGGCATCAGAACGTGCTGAGCTGATCACCTCCGAAACCAGACACACCGTGGCACGACGTGGAGAGACCCGCATTGTGCGTACTCACAGCGGGCTGACGATCGCCGCGGCCGGGATTGACACCTCGAACGTCTCGGCCGAATCGATCTTGCTTCTGCCACGAGATCCGGACGCAACAGCGGCGGAACTGCATAAGCAGTTGGCGGTGGCGACCGGGCTTCGGCTCGGAGTTGTCGTCTCCGATACCGCCGGACGGCCATGGCGAGTCGGCCAGACCGACCACGCCATCGGCATTTGCGGGGTTCGAGCCCTCGACAACTACGCAGGTACCAGGGATCGATACGGCAACGAGCTGCAGATCACCGCCATGGCTGTCGCTGACGAGCTGGCGGCTGCCGCCGACCTGGTGAAGGGCAAACTGCATGAACGACCAGTGGCCGTGATACGTGGGCTGGACCATCTGATTAACGGCACTGACTCAGCCGCACGCGAGCTGCTGCGAGAGGACGCCAAGGACATGTTCAGCTTCGGTAGCCAGGAGGCGGTACTGGCCGCCGCGCTGGCAGCAATGGGCCAACAACATCGCTACGAGGAGCTGGTGGCCCTCGATTCCACCGAAAGAACCGCTCGGCTGCTCGCCGGCACGAACCTGGGTCCGGAAGCTTCGGATCTACTTCGCGCCATCCTGTCTGTTGACTTGGTCACAGGCGGCACTCAGCAGTTCGAGATAGACTCGCCACTCCTTGAGACGGATCGGTAGGAGTAACCCAGGTGGCGAAAGCCAAGAGCGAGGAAAAGACCGCGCCCAACCGTACGCGCTCCACGAAAACCGCCTCCCCACCGCCAAGCCGCCGCGACAGGCTGGCGTCCTTGGAGGCCGCGCGGAAGAAGGAGCAACGCACCCGGACGATCAAGTTGCTGGTGGTCTGTCTGGTGCTAGCGATAGCACTGTTGGCCTATCCGGTCTATCTCTTCGTTGATGACTACCGGGCCCGCAACGCCTCCATCGAGGATCTCGGCACCAGCATCGCCGCTGCCGGCTGCGATCCAGTTGTCGAGCACGAGGCCACTGGCAACCAAGATCACGTTGCAGAGGGCACCAAGGTGAACTACAGCCAGACTCCGCCTGATTCAGGAAGCCACTATGAGAGTCCGGCCCCCTTTACCAAGCATTTCTATGCCGAAGCCGATCGGCCCGCCGTAGAGACCCTGGTGCACAACCTGGAGCACGGCTACACGATCGTCTGGTACCGCGCTGACGCCCCGAGCGATCAGATCAAGGACCTACAGCGCATCTCCAAGACGTTTAGCAGTGACGATTACGATCCAGCGGACAAGTTCATTGCGGCGCCATGGTCTGCCTCCGACGGCGCTGAATTCCCGGAGGGCAAGAACATCGTGATCACGCGCTGGACCGCCGACCCGAACGACCCGAGCAACCCCATAACGCAGCGAGGAATACGTCAGGCGTGCACCGAGGTCAGCGGAGCGGCGATCAAGGATTTCATGGCCAAGTATCCGGCCGCCAACTCCCCAGAGCCCAGCGCCGCGTAAAACGCGACTCTGCGCGCTGAGCCGCTACAAGCGCGTTAGGCGTAGTCCCGGCCGAGCTGGGCGGTAACCTCAGCAACCAGCTCCTTGATCCGTTCTGCCTCAGCGACTGGGCATACCAGGGTGATCTGTGGCGTCTGGACGATCACTGTGTCAGTGAGTCCGACGACCGCGACAACCCGACCGTCCTCGGCATTGTTGATCACTAAATTGTCCCGCGCGTCCACTAGCACCGAGACACCATGGGTGGCGTTGCCATGTTCATCACGGGGTAACTGCTCACCGAGAGCAGCGAAGCCGCCAACGTCGTGCCAGGTAATGGGCAACCGGACTGCCGCAACTCGGGCGCTCCCCTCCCCCCGCGATACCGGCTCCATGATCGCGTAGTCGACGCTGATCTTGAGCAGCTCCGGATAGATCTCCGCCAGTCGGTACGGCGCTGCGGCCAACTCCATGATCGCATTCTGGGTTTTTGGTTGCAGCAGTTCTAGCTGATCAAGGAAGGTGCGAGCACGCCAGACGAACATGCCCGAGTTCCACCAGTACTCACCAGATGCCAGATACTCCCCCGCGGTGACGCGATCGGGCTTTTCCTTGAACTCGATCACCGAAAAGACGTCTGGATGTCCCGGGATCGTCTGGCCTCGCCGCAGATATCCATAGCCGGTATGCGGAGACGTTGGCACAACTCCGAAGGTCACCAGGAAGTCCTCGGTGCTCTCAGCCACCTTGAAGCCCTCCACCACTGCCTGCTGGAAGGCGGCAATGGGATGCATGATGTGGTCGGCAGTTACGACTGCCATAACTGCGTCCGGATCGCGAGCGGCGAGAACAGCCGCTGGCCAGGCCACTGCGTTCAGCGAATCACGGCCTTCCGGCTCGCCAAGGATGTTGGCCGGCTTCAGCTCCGGCAGCTCTGCAGCAACGGTGCCGGCGTAATCTGCGCCGGTGCACACCAGTACCTGATCCGGCGGAACAATGCCGTCCAATCGTTCGAACGCGATTCGCAGCAGACTCTTACCACCCAGCACCCGCAGTAGCTGCTTGGGCATGTCTTGTCGAGACAACGGCCAGAGCCGCTTCCCCGATCCACCGGCCATGATCAGCACGTAACGCATGCGGAAAAGGGTAACGACGTCCTTCGGCGCGCCTGCGCGTGCACCAGCCCTTGACCGAAAGTGGTCAAAAACGGCATTCCTGAATCGATTCAAGAGCGTCGCATATGACCACGCACGAGGAGGAGTGGAAGGGCAAGCGCTGCAACGATCGGAACTGAGCCGCTGCCTGACCTTACGCTGACCATATGGGCCCACTCCTTGCCGAGCGACTGCGGCAGCGCGTCAGAATCAACGGGTCCTCTCCTCTGCTCACCTACTACGATCTCGACTCCGGCGAACGCACCGAACTATCGGCGATCAGCTTCTGCAACTGGGTGAACAAGACCTCAAACTTGCTGGTTGACGAGCTTGCTGTTGATCAAGGTGATGTGATCAGCATGCCGCTTGCCCTCGAGGCTCCGGGACACTGGCTCACGGCGGCGTGGCAGGTCGCGTGCTGGCAGGTCGGACTTGCCGTGGACCTCACTAACCCATCAACCTCAGCAGCAGTGGTTACAGGTCCGCAGTGGCAGGAATATGGCAAACGCGAGCTCTATGCCTGTGCGCTTCACCCTCTCGGCTTCGGTTTCGCTGAGCCGCTACCACCGGGGATTCATGACTATGCGATTGAGGTACGCCGCCACGCCGATCAGTTCTTCGGTGAGGCGCCCAATGCCGACGCCACCGCCTGGATAGACCCGGAGCGCACCTTGAACCAGGCAGACTTGATCAACATCGATGGTGCGGCGGCGCGGCGACTGGTCCGGGCCGGTGATCCGTGGTGCACGGTCCGAGATGGTGTCATGACCGCGCTGGTCACCGGCGGCTCGGCTGTCGTCGTTGTCGGCGGGGATGCTGCACAGCTGGCCCGGCTGGCGCAAAGCGAGCGTGTCGCAACCTAACCCCGCCGGACCGTTACGGGGCGTCTCGGAGGCCACCCACTGGTTGCCTCTGGTACCGGTCAGACGTTCTGCGGGAACCCTAGGTTGAGTCCGCCGTGGCTCGGATCCAGCCAGCGTGTGGTGATCACCTTGCCGCGTGTGAAGAAGTGGAAGCCCTCAACGCCGTGGGCATGAGTGTCGCCGAACAGCGAGTTCTTCCAACCGCCGAAGGAGTAGTACGCCATGGGCACCGGAACAGGCACGTTGATGCCGATCATCCCGACCTTGACCTCGTTCTGGAATTGTCGAGCGGCGCCACCGTCGTTGGTAAAGATCGCCGTACCGTTGCCGTACGGGTTGTCGTTGATCAGCTTCACGCCTTCTTCGTAGCTATCAACCCGAACTACCGACAGCACTGGCCCGAAGATCTCATCTTGGTAGATACTCATGTCGGTCGTTACATGATCGAAGAGCGTCGGCCCGACGAAGAATCCGTTGCCATCGGCGTCAACCTCCGGATTGCGTCCGTCGACCACCAAAGTTGCACCGGCCGCTTCGCCAGCGTCGATGTAACCAGATATTCGCTGCTGGGCCTGTGCTGTGACTATCGGGCCCATGTCACAGCCCCTGGTGCCATCACCGGTCCGCAGGCTTAGGGCGCGTTCCTTGATCTTGGCTACCAGCTCGTCGCCGATGTCACCGACCGCCAGCAACGCAGATATTGCCATGCACCGCTCGCCCGCCGAACCGAAGCCGGCGTTAATGGCCTGATCGGCGGCAAGATCAAGGTCGGCATCGGGCAGTACCAGCGCGTGATTCTTGGCGCCGCCCAGAGCTTGCACGCGCTTGCCGTGGCTTGTCCCGGTCTCATAGATGTACTTGGCGATCGGGGTAGATCCGACAAACGAGATCGACTCGACATCGGGATGCGTGAGCAGCCCATCCACAGCCACCTTGTCGCCATTCAGAACGTTAAAGACACCATCGGGAAGCCCAGCCTCCTTCCACAACTCGGCCATCCACAAAGCAGCAGTTGGCACCTTCTCGCTTGGCTTCAGCACGACGGTGTTCCCTGCAGCGATCGCGATCGGATAGAACCACATGGGTACCATCGCGGGAAAGTTGAACGGCGAGATGATGCCGACTACCCCTAGCGGCTGGCGGGTGGAGTGCACATCGACCTTCGTCGAGGCGTTCTCGGTGTAGCCGCCCTTGATCAAATGGGGTAGACCGCAAGCGAACTCAACGACCTCCTGGCCACGTGTAACCTCGCCGAGCGCGTCCGAGAGCACCTTGCCGTGCTCGGAGGTGATGATCGCGGCTAGCTCCTTTTTCTCCGCGTTCAACAGTTCGCGAAAACGGAAGAGGACCTGCGTGCGCCTGGTCAGGGACATGTCTCGCCACTTCGGAAAGGCGGCTTTGGCTGCGGCGACAACTTCATTGACATCGTCTTCTGAAGCAAGTGCGAGTTGCGCGGTAACCTCTCCGGTCGCCGGATTGGTGACGTCGGAGAAGCGTCCGCTGTTGCCCTCGAAGATCTCGCCGGCCTTCCAGTGGTAAAGCGTCGTTGCCATAGTTGTTCCTATCTGACGATGTTGCTGAGGTACTGCTTGATGATCACGATCGGTTCGTGATCTTGCTCGACCGCACATTCCCGACGGTGTCAGCGCCGAAGTGCTTCTCGATCAGCGCGAGCGCCTTGTCCCGTTGGCGTTCGGATACGCCGCGCGCATCTTCCTCCCAACCGAAGACACAGCTACTGATCACCCCGTCGAACCCAACGTTCGCGAGCGCAGCGAAGACAGCGTCGTAGTCGACCTCGCCCATCCCCATCTCCATGTGCTGGTGCACCCGAGTTGTATTACCAGCCGGATTGGTGATGTAGCGCAGTCCATTCCAGGTCAAGTGATTCCAGGCATCAGCCAGGTGTATGTAACGGACCTTCTCCCCCGCTGCCTCGATGATTGTCCCTGGATCGTGGCCTTGATGGAATACATGTGGAGTGCAGTACAGGAAGCCGATCCACTCTTTGTTCAAGCCGCGGATCATGTTCACCGCTTCCAGCCCGTCTTCGATGAAGTCGTCGGGGTGCGGCTCAATGATCAACTGCAGTCCCTCCCGCTCGAAGATCGGCAGCAGCTCGTCCATCGACTTCAAGAAGTGGGCTTCAGCGGTCTCCGGGGCCTCCGGCCTGCCGCTGAACTCGGAGTTGATCACCTCAACTCCAAGATCAACAGTGATTTGGATAACCCGTTTCCAGGCGCGTACGGCGGCCTGTCGCTGATCCTCATCAGGGCCGGACCAGCGCAGCACCGGTAGCACCGACGCAATGCCGATCCCGGCGTCGCTAGCCAGCTTCTTCAGTCTTTTGACTCCGGCGTCGTCGATTCGCGGGTATTTGTAGAACGGAACAAAATCGGCCTTCGGCGACAGCTCCATCCAGTCATAGCCAAGACTGGCCACGATGTCGGGCAGCTCGTAGACCGAACTGCTCGAATAAAACATCTGCGCGTCTAGGGCAAGTTTCACGGCCACGCCCCCTCCAGATCTGGCGCCTGAATACCCGCGTGCGGTTCCTCCGGCTCGATGGCGGCGGGGGCACTGCCGGCGAGGTGGACATGGAACTTCACGCCACTCCGCAGCGCCTGTACGCCGGCCTCACACACAGCGACGGCCGCATAGCCATCCCAGGCACTGGGACCGTCGATCGTTCCGGCCCGGGCCGCCTCCACCCACCGTTGCAACTCGATTTCGTACGCCCGCCCAAAGCGCTCCAGAAAGCTGGGTGTGATCTTGCCGCCCCACCGGCCATCGGTGGACTTGAGCTGCAAATTCTGGTCCAAGCCGATGAAAGCGCTGCCCTTCTCGCCCACAACCTCGGTGCGAACTTCGTACGCCACACCAGTCCGGACGAAGATCTCATCTGTGACGATCGCCCCGGAGTCGGTCTCAAAGATCACCAACATCGGGTCGTGAGTACCGTGCGGTGCACTGCCGGTAGCAGCACCTTTGATCACCTCGATACTGCTGATTTCCTCATCGAGCAAGAACCGGACGGAGTCGACCTCGTGAACTACGGAGTCCCTGATCATGAATTCGGAGTTGAAATGATCACCGACCGCGGCATTGCGATGGGCGCAATGCACCATGAGCGGTCTGCCGAGTCCGCCGTCCCCGATCAACGTCCGGAGCGCCGCGTACTCCGGATCGAAGCGCCGCATAAAGCCCACTTGAATGAGATGTCTGCCAAGTGTCCGTTCCTTTTGCACGATGGCGTAAGCGGAGCCAATGTCAGTGGTCAGCGGCTTCTCACACAGCACCGGAATGCCGCGATCCAAACAGGCATTCAGCTGTTCGGCGTGAGCATCGCCAGGGCTGGCGATGAGCACCGCATCCACGTCTGGATCGTTGATCGCGGCCATGGGATCGCCCTCGGCGCGCGCTCCGACCGCTCCGGCGACCTCGGCAGCTTTGTCAGTTAGGGAGTCGTTCACCACGCTGACCCGGGCTCCCCGGACACGCTTGCTCAGCGTATCCACATGAAATGCACCCATCATGCCGACGCCGAGAACGGCGATTCTCAATTCATCGCTCATCACTGCCTCCCAAACTCGATGTTGGCCCCGCTGCAGGAGCTGAGATATTCCTTGGTCCGCTTCGCGATCGGGAGCGGCAGATCCGGCGTGCATGGGTAGAGGTCGTGTTCGATGATGCCCTCGATGTCACGATCCAACGCCGCCACTGCGTCCAGCAGTGGCGGCATCTCCGGAACACCCAAGGGCGGCTCGATCATGGCGCCCATGCGCACGGCCTCCGGGAACGACAGATCCTTGTCCAGCACCTGCGCCACGACCTGAGGATTTATCTGCTTGAGGTGCAGATATCCAATGCGATCCGGATACTTGTGAATAAGTTCTCGACAGTCACCGCCGTAGTAGGCAATGTGACCAGTGTCGAAGCACAGATTCACCCACTCGGGATTGGTTGACTCCAGAAGCCGCTCGATGTCCGGCTGGTAGCCGACATGGCTGTCGGCATGAGAGTGGAACTGCACGTGGAGCCCGTACTCTTCAAGAATCCTCCGACCAAGCTCGTCCAGCCCCCCCGTCTTCTGTTTCCACTGCTCCGCGTTCAGCTCACGGTTCTCTACCGGCTCGCCGGTCTTGTGATGCCGCCACACTTCAGGAATCACCACGATGTGCTTGCCTCCGACAGCTCGCGTCAGCGCGGCGACGTTGGTCACCTGAGTCCACACGTCGTCCCAGGAGTCAGGCCGATGCAGATGCTCAAAGACCGTGCCTGCCAACACTCCCATCCCATATTCGTCGAGCTGTTCGGACAGCTTCGCCGCATCTGAAGGCAGATAGCCATAGGGACCCAGCTCGATCCACCCGTAGCCGGCCTCGGCCACTTCGCGCAGAAACACCTCGGGAGGCACTTGCTCAGGGTCGCTAGGAAACCAGACTCCCCACGAGTCCGGTGCGGTACCAATCGTGATCGTGGATGACACATACCCTCCTTTACAAGAACAGCTTCTGAGTGGCTTTGTGCTCGTCATAGGTCTTGCGCGCCTGCTGCGTTGATTCGAGGTTGGAAACCTCGCTCACCGGGACGTCCCACCAGGACTCCGAATCTGGGGCGCCGATCAGTGGATCGGTCTCCACATGGATCACGATGCTGTGATCGGCAGCCTTGGCCGCCTTGACAGCTTCGGCGAACTCACCTGCTGTCGTCGTCTTGATCACCTCAACGCCAAGACTCGCGGCGTTGGCAGCAAGATCAACGGGCAGCTTGTCACCGTCCAGGCGGCCGGTTTCGGGGTTCCGATAGCGGTACTTGGTTCCAAAGCGCTGTGAGCCCAGGAACTCTGAGAGTGAGCCAATCGAGGCATAGCCGTGGTTTTGCACCAGGACCGTGACGATCTTGATGCCTTCTTGGACTGCAGTTACCAGCTCGGTAGCCATCATCAGATACGAGCCGTCGCCGACCATGACAAAGACATCGCGGTCCGGACAGGCCAGCCGTACGCCGAGCCCGCCGGCGACCTCATAGCCCATGCAGGAGTAGCCGTACTCCACGTGGTAACCCTTGGGGTCACGAGTTCGCCATAGCTTGTGCAAGTCTCCCGGCATAGACCCGGCGGCACACACCACAACATCGCGGGGATCGGATAGTTCATTCACCATGCCGATCACTTCGTTTTGAGTAAGCAGGCCGTCGGCGCCGGCATTGGGCGTCGCTGGCACATAGACCTTCTGGACTGTTTCGTCCCAAGCGGCGTCCAAGTCCGTGTACTTACCGACATAGTCCTCGTCGACGCGGTAGCCCTGCAGGAGTGGCAGCAAGGCAGAGAGGCTCTCACGGGCGTCCGCCTGCACGACCAGCCCGGAGTGCTTGATCGCGTCTACCCCAGCGACATTGATGTTGACGAACCGAACGTCGGGATTCTGGAAGGCAGTCCGACTAGCTGTTGTGAAATCTGAGTAGCGGGTTCCGACGCCGATCACCACGTCGGCATCCCGAGCGATCGCGTTTGCCGCTGTAGTGCCGGTGGAGCCGATGGCCCCCAGGCATTGCGGATGGTCGTATACCAGGGTTCCCTTGCCTGCTTGGCTTTGGCCGACAGGAATCCCGGTCGCTTCACAAAAGGCAGCCAGCGCCTCTTGGGCCCGGGAGTACGTGACTCCACCACCCGCCACGATCAGCGGCCGCTCGGCCGACCTGATGATCTCCGCCGCAGCCTCTAGGACAGACCGCTCCGGAACCGGGCGGGGCACGTGCCAGACGCGCTTCCGGAAAAGGGCTACCGGCCAGTCGTACGCCTCGGCCTGCACATCTTGTGGGAAGCACAATGTCACCGCGCCGGTCTCCGCCGGGTCGGTCAAGACGCGCATGGCCGCAAGCAGCGCGGCAGGCATCTGCTCCGGTCGCCAGATGCGATCGAAGTACCTCGACACCGGACGAAAGGCATCGTTCACCGTGACATCGCCAGATCCCGGCAACTCCAGTTCCTGAAGTAGCGGCGAGGCGCTGCGGTCGGCGAAGGTATCGGCCGGCAGCAACAAGACCGGCAGTCGATTGATGGTCGCTAGCGCCGCACCGGTCAGCATATTGGTGGCGCCTGGGCCAATACTGGTGGAGATCGCGTAAGTCTGCAGCCGGTCTTTCATCCGGGCGTACGCCACCGCAATGTGCACCAGAGCCTGCTCATTGCGTCCCAGAATGTAGGGCAGTGCGCCGGGCTCCTCCAGCTCAGCCTGAAGCAATGCCTGGCCGATGCCCGCCACGTTGCCATGCCCGAAAATCCCCAGGCAGCCGGCAAAAAGCCGCTGCTCTTCCCCGTCGGATTCGGAGTATTGGACACTTAGGAACTTCACCAGCGCCTGCGCCACGGTCAGGCGCACTGTCCCCTCGGCGGGGTTCGGGGGGGTCGTCCCCTCCGACGGTGAAACCGTATCTGGCAATTCTCAACCCTCCTTGACAGTCTGCGGAGGGAGTCTCGGGTCGATGACCTGGGACTCCCAGGTGTCGCGCACCCACGCCTGCTTAGGATGGTCGGTGATCTTCCAAGCACGCTCCGCACCTGGACCGGCCATCACATTCAAGTAGTACATATCGAAGCCTGGAGCCGCGACACAGGGGCCATGCCAGCCGTAGGGCACCAAGACCGTGTCTCGATCATGGACCTCCTCCAGCACCTCAATGTCATGGCCCGGTGAAGACGAGGTCCGCATAAACCCAAATCCCGGCTGGCCGCCCGGCCCGGCAGCGATCTCGAAGTAGTAGATCTCTTCCAGCTGTGTCTCGGTCTCAGTCGACTCGTCATGCTTGTGGGCCGGATAAGAGGACCAGTTGCCAGCCGGAGTGATCACTTCGCAAGCAATGATCTTGGCGGCGTCCAAGGATCCGGGTGTACCGAAGTTCCGTACCTGGCGGCTTGACTGACCGGCGCCGCGTAGCTCGATCGGTATCTGTGAGGCTGCCAGGTAGCGTGCTGGAAGTGCCGCTTCGGTTCGCGCGCCGCAGAGCGCGAACCGCCCGCCAGTTGCCGATTGCAGAGTCACCGCGCTGCGGCGGCCCACGTAGACGAGATCAGTTGGCCCCTCGAAGACTGAGGAGCGACCCTCGAGCTCGCAGTGCATGTCGTCGACGTCAACAGCGACTGATCCATTCAGCGGCAGCACGATCACCTCATCCGAAAGAGTGTCGAAGCGATGATCTCCTCCTGGCGACAGGTAAATGATCTTCAGCGTGGAGTACCTCCAACCCGCAGATTCCGGTGTTATCTCGACTTCGTACGCACCGGCGCCGGCGAAACCGGATCGCAGCAGGTAGCGCGAGTCCATGATCGTTACCGGACGAGCGAGACTGCGGTGTCGACCGCCTTCGCGACATCGTCGTCGGCCGGATAGAGCATTGTGCGACCGACGACCAGCCCCCGCACCGATGGCAGCGCCAGGGCAGCCTGCCACGCGGCGTAGGTTTCATCTGGTGCGCTATCGGGATCGCCGCCAAGGAGCAGCGTCGGTAGCGTCGTGGAATCCATGACGCGCTCCATCTCATGGACCACGGGCAGTTTCATCCAGGTGTACGCACTCGAGGCTCCCAGGCCTTGTGCAATATGTACCGATTTGATCACCGCATCCGGCGAGAGATCGTTGACGATCTTGCCGCCGAAGCGACTGGACATGAACGGCTCCACCATCGCAATCAGCTCCGCCCGATTGAGCTCGCTCACCGCCTGGCCGCACCGCTCCAGCGTTGCCACGGTGCCGGGATCGTCAAGATCAATTCGCAACAACATCTTGGCACCCTCGAATCCCGCGTCGACGGTTCCGCGTATGTCGTAGCCGGTATTGCGATCATCCATCTCGAAAACCGAACCCTGCAGCCCACCGCGGTTCATAGAGGAGAACACCAGCTTCTCCTCCAAGACGCCCAGCATCAGCAGGTCCTCGGCGATGTCCGCGGTGGCGAGCAGACCATCCACGCCGGGTCGCATCAGCGCTGTCACCAGGCGGTCGAGCAAGTCGGTACGACTGGCCATGGCGGTTGCCTTACCCGCCGCACCCAGCGCACCACGTGCTGGATGATCACAGGCGATGATCATCAGCTTGCCGTCCGGCCCAAAGAGCTCTCGCTTGCGCCGGGCCGAGAGCAGCCGCCTGATGCGTCCCGGATCCCGGCTGCGGATTTCGTTGAGCTCGCGGATCGAGCCTGCGAACTGAGTTCCCGACGATGCGTCGGTTACGGTGCTCATCGGTCGGCACCGGCTGTCGCGAAGTGAACGGCAAGCGAATCTGCCAAATGCTCGTTGGGATCGCCGCCAGCAAGCAGTTTCTCGATCTCGGCTTCGGTCGGCATGGCGGTGGAACACTCCAACCGGGATGCCACGATCGCGCCAGCGGCATTTGCGCGCTGCAGTACCTTCTCCAACGGCCAATCAGCAAGCAAGCCGTGACAGAGCGATCCGCCAAACGAGTCACCGGCGCCCAGGCCGTTGAGCGGTCGGATCGGTATTGGTGGCGACTCCACCCGATCGCTTCTTGTCTTCGCTAGGACTCCTTTTGGTCCTTGCTTCACAATGGCCAATTCCACGCCAGCCTCAAGTAGTGCATCAGCGGCCTTCTCTGGCTCGGTTTCGCCCACCGCGACCTCACACTCCTCGCGATTGCCAACGGCAACCGTGACATGCGGCAGCGCTCGCTGCACCTGCTCGGTGGCATGGGCCGGGGTGTCCCAGAACATTGGTCGATAATCAAGATCAAGTACAGTGAACCGGCGACGCTCCCGGGCTTCCAAGACCGCGAAGTGGGATTCGCGACTGGGCTCCTCGCTGAGACCAGTGACCGATAGCCACATCAGCCGAGTAGCGCGTACCGCATCGAAATCGATGTCAGAAGGCCTGATCTGGAGGTCCGGTGCGGTGGGCTTGCGATAGAACCAGAGCGGGAAGTTGTCGGGCGGGAAGATTTCACAGAATGTGACTGGGGTGGCGTGCTCGGTATTCGTCACCACATAACGATCATCAACGTTCAGCTCACGAAGTGCTCTGCGCACCCACCGCCCAAACGGATCATCACCGACGCCGGTAATGATCGCGGCCTTCCGTCCGAGTCGAGCTGCAGCCACCGCCACATTGGCCGTGGTGCCGCCTAAGTATTTGCCAAAGGTCTCGACGTCCTCGAGCCCGACCCCTATTTGCAAGGGATAGATGTCAACACCACTGCGGCCGAATGTGAGGACATCCAGCGGCGGCTCAACCTGTTCCTCCGGACGGTCTTGAGGATCGCTAGTCATGGCTCTCCTTTGAGATCAAGATCGGGCCGCATTCCGGCTGCTCTCAGCACCGTATTGTTCCTCACTGATCGTACCAACACTTTGTCCAGACAAAGGGTCCGGTCGGTCAAGTGACGTCAAAGTGCCGTCCAAGAACTGTGCTTGGCCAAGACCGAACGACCAGTCGACGTGCCGGTTCGCCATTACTGAAATGATCAAGTCTTCCGGCCGTACTCCACACTCAGCTTCGAGCCGCTTGGCCAGCTCGGCGTACGCTGCCACCTTCTGCTCGGTTGATCGACCTTGCTGGAAGATCTGGATGATCACAATGCCGTCGGTACGCTCCAGGCCAAGACCGGTGTCCTCGGCGATGATGTGGCCCCTGTCATGCTCGGTGATGATCTGGTATCGATCACCCGGCGGAGCGGCGAAGACGTCGAGCATGACGTCTTGGATCGTGTCGGCCAGTTTGCGAAGCTCCTCTGGCGTCCGACCCTCCTGGACATCAATACGGACCAGCGGCATGATCCATCCTCACTTTGTTAGGACTCCAAGCCGGAGTGAGGGATCACGAGCCGTACACGCCTGCCGGAGGGGTATGGACCAAGTGAGCTGCGTCGTGTTCCCGGAAGTCGTCCTCAAGCTCCTCCAGCGTGCGACCACGAGTCTCTGGGCAGAACTTCCAGACGAACCAGAACGAGCACGCGTTGACCACGGCGAACAGCCCGAACGTGAGCGTTGCACCGAGCGCTCCCACCAGGAGCGGGAAGATAAAGGAAATAATCGTGTTCGTGGTCCAGAGAATGAACACTGCCGCGCCCATCGCAAAGCCCCGGATGGTCATCGGGAAGATTTCCGAAAGCAGCAGCCAGATGAGCGTACCGATGAAGGTCTGGACGAAGAACACAACGACCAGCATCCCGGCCAAGATCAAGTAGGCGCGAAGCCGGGACTCGGGAAGCAGGAACATCAGCGCGAGAATCAGGTGCCCGGCGGCTACTCCGATGAAGCCGGTTATCACCAAGGGACGCCGGTTCACGTGGCCCAGCAGGTAGATGCCCAAGATGGTGCCACCGACCCCAACCACACCCACGGCTATGGTGAGAACGAGGGCGGCGCTGGTACCCACACCAGCTGAATCCAAGATTGTGGGTGCGTAGTAGTTGACCGTGTTAATGCCAGTCGCCTGTTGCACGATGGCCAGCCCGATCCCGATCCAGAGAACCCGCCGCATCCAGGCATAGGCCCGAAGGTCGCGCAGCGCCGCTCCCTTGTCCTCCGCAACGTCGCGCTGGGCGTGGGTGGCGATGACGTTGTACTCCTCGGCGGCCTCTTCGGGCGGACGGCTCAGCCCAAGGATGCGCTTGGCCTCATCGAGCTTCCCGCGCACGGCGTACCAGCGCGGCGACTCGGGTAGGAAAAAGAGGCCGATGAACAACGCGATCGCTGGAATGGCCGCCACGAGCAGCATCCACCGCCACACGCTGGGGCCGCCGAATAAGGCGTCGATTAGGGCGTTGATCGCAAAGGCCAGGAACTGGCCACCAACGATCATCAACTCATTGATGGTCACCATCCGGCCGCGCTTGTGCGCCGGCGCCATCTCCGCCAAATACACCGGCACGGTAGCGGCCGCGGCGCCGACCGCGATCCCAAGCACAATGCGGGCGGGTAGCATGACCGCGAATGACGGCGCTAGGGCCGTGCCCAGCGCGCCGAAAAAGAACAGGATTGCGCAGAACCGCAGGGCGCCCTTGCGGCCCAGAGCGTCTGACAGCTTGCCACCGATCAGGGCTCCGATCATGGCACCGAACAGCAACGAGCTGACGACCGTCGCCTCCTGCAGGTCCGACAGGTTCAGGTCTTCCTTCAAGAACGGCAGTGCGCCCGAGATAACCCCTGTGTCGTAGCCGAAGAGCAACCCGCCCAACGTCGAAATTACGGTCAACTTGACCAAGTAGCCGGTATAGGTTCCGTTCGCAGCGCCAGCGCGAACTTGACCGCTTCCCCCATGCGCAGACGACATGGCAACACTCCTTGGGTAGTCACACGGCGCTCTCCGTACCGTTGCCTGTGGCCGGCACCGAAACGGAAGAGCGTACCGCCAAGTGGTACAGCGTTCTACTATGCGGCACGCTAGACCTGCAAATTATTCGCTGTCAACAGGGCCGAAAGTTATCTTCAGGGCTATCGCCGGTAACCGACCCGGGTCGAAATCTCCTGGCAGGCCTTTAGCAGGCAGGCGACGTGGGCCGGTCGCGGCGGGATTACTCGCTGGCGCAGACCGCCCACACTCAATCCCGCGATCGCACGCCCATCCGGTCCCATGATCGGCGCCCCGATGGCTCCGATGCCATGGGTGACATCCTCATCTGAGATGCTGTAGCCTCGCCGCCGCGTCTCCGCCAGGTCGGCCCGCAGCTCTGCGGCGTCGACGAGACTGTTCTCGGTTCGGCGGCTTAGCCCCTGGGCCAGCAGGGACGGTAACAACGTGTCCTCGTCGAACGCCAACAATGCGCGGGGGGCAGCTCCCAGATGCAATGGCTGAGATCCACCGACGTACAAGTCGGCTACCCGCACGCCCTGTCCGCTGTCGATTCGCTCCAGACACACGGCGCGGGTGCCATCAGCTACGACGAGGTAAACCGTCTCATCAAGCTCAGCCGCGATCCGGGCCATGATCGGGCCTGCCTCGCGGCGCAGTTCCAAACTATCCACCAGGATGCTGCCCACCTGGAAAGGCTTGATCGTGAGGCGGAATGTGTTGTTAGAGCCTCGCTCCAGCCAGCCCGCATGCTCCAGAGTTACCAGCAGCCGGTAGGTCGTGGATTTGGAATACCCGCTGCGGCGCACCAGCTCCGCCAGTGACATCTCTGGCCGGCCACGCTCGAAGAGATCCAGTAGCCGCAGTGCCCGAAGCACCGACCCCACCAGGACCCGCCGGGTCTCCGCGTCCACTGACGTCGACGACATGCCGAGCCTCTCCTCATCTCAACCAGCGTGCCGCATTGCGGAACAGGGCTTAGAGTGCCACATCTCGCGGGCTCAGGCCAGTCCGAAGAGTCGATGCCGGTGTCGCTCGGCCGATCAAAAAGCCAGCTCCCCACGCCAGATGAGTCGCCGCCAGTACCACCGGCAGTCGCAGCCGAGCCGCCGCCGACATCGGCCGTGCTGCGACTAACGAGCCAGCGATGATCAACATCAAATAGCCCGCTGGAGCCAGAAATCCAAGACGCAGCAGCCGGGCGTCCAAGATCACGCCAAGGAACCCTGCGACCGAGCCGCCGAGCACGCCCAGCACCGCCGCCGGAGGAGCCAAATAGCGAGGGGTGGCGGTCTCGGGATGGCGCCTGACCAGCTCCCGACGCCACTTCCCGGTTTCATACATCTGCTTCATCAAGGCCCGTAACGTCGATCGTGGGCGGTAGGTCACGCGTAGCTCCGGGGAGAACCAGATCTTGTGGCCGCCCCTCCGCAGCCGGTAATTCAGCTCCCAGTCCTGCGCCCGGTGCATTGTCTCGTCGAAGCCGCCGACCGCGATTAGCGCATCCTTACGGAACACTCCAAGGAACACGGTTTCTGCTTCGGCCGGCGGCGAATCGGCCATGTGGAAGGCTCC
This sequence comes from Propionibacteriaceae bacterium, assembly GCA_035253925.1. Lineage (GTDB taxonomy): Bacteria > Actinomycetota > Actinomycetes > Propionibacteriales > Propionibacteriaceae > Microlunatus. The sequence goes on along the minus strand of DATFBI010000085.1, from coordinate 3,925 downwards.
GCCACCCAGGCCCAATCGCGTGGTGTACGCGGTGGCAACGGCTTCCTCGAAGGGGGTTTTGCCCTGCGCGTCCATAACGCCACCGACGTTGGCGGCACCAGTCTCGTCCAGCAGCTCTACCGCCCGTTTGATGTAGCCGTCGGTCAATTCGCCATGTCCATCGACCCGGACAATGATCTTGTGCTGAGCCGCACCGATGCCGAGATTCAGCGCTGACGGCGTACGCGCCGCCGGGTTGTCGACAACCCGAACCCGAGGATCTGCAGCTGCGAGCGCATCAGCAATCTCCCGAGTGCGGTCGCTGCTCGGGCCCACCGCAACGATCACCTCGAGCTCACCCGGATACTCCTGGTCGAGCACCCGACGAATCGCGGCTTCCAGGTGTCGTTCCTCGTTCAGCGCTGGCATTACTACTGAGACGCCTGGCCAGCGGGTGCTGACTTGGTCGACAGGTGAAGTCACGCGAACATCTTGGCAGCCCTCGCGTTCCTCCGCACGAGGCCACGAATGAGTGCCCCACGGCCGGTTTGGCGCTGCACTTGCGGCTTTGTGCGGAGAAACGGTCGCTGTCTCGACCCACTCAGAGTTTGGTATCGATCAAGCCGCACAGACCTTGGTCAGGTCGTCGGTCTGGGCACTCCGCGAGGGTGTGGCCTTTGGTTTCGGCGCAGGCGTGGCATCTGGAATCGCCGCTGGTGTCGGCTCGGCAGTGCGATCGTCGATGGCTTCCGAGTCAGCGATGGTCTTTTGAACTGTGCTATGGATCAGGTCGAAGTTGGGAGAATTCGGATTGATCAACGGCGGCACCATGGCCGCGCTGGAGACGGGAAGCGTCTTGGCCTTGAGCGCGAGATCCATCAGGGTCGCGATTTCTGTAGGCGGAATGTCAGTGGCAACGACTTCCTTGCTTGCCGCCGCGATCTTGTTGAACTTGATCAATACTGTGATCGGGTCAAGCTGGTTGAGCATCGCACGCATTACGCACTTCTGTCGCACTATTCGGTCGTAGTCAGAGGAATCCGAACGTGAGCGAGCGAACCACAATGCCTCGAAACCGTTCAGATGCCTGTTCTTGCCAGCCTCGACGTAGTCGTAGATCTTGCTACTGCCACCGCCGATGGGGACTCGCCGGTAGACGTCCATGGTGATGCCACCAACTGAGTCGACCAGGGATTCAAATCCTTTGAGATCGATCAGCGCCCAGTAGTTGATCTTGAGTCCGGTGGCACCCTCAACCGCTTCCTTGGTGGCCTGGGCGCCCGGGTTCTGCACACCTGGATAGAGGTCGCGATGCTCCGTGGCGTGGGTGTAGACAGCGTTCAACATGCAGGATCCATCTGAGCATCGAAAGCCGTGCGGAAACCGATCATGCAGTGGTGAGTAGCTGGGAAATGGCGCCGACTGCAGATTGCGGGGCAAGCTGATCAACACCGTTCGGCCCGTCTCAATGTCAACACTTGCCACCGTCATGCTGTCCGGTCGAAGTCCTTCGCGATCGCGTCCGGCGTCACCACCCATAAGCAAGATGTTGAAGCGGCCGCGGTCGGCAGTCTGATCCCCGCCACCTGAGAAGACGGTGGTCGTCAGGTCGCGCTGCGACGAAGCCATGGAGGCCGCGGCGATGAAGCTTCCGAAGATCGTGAAGGCCAATCCCAGGCCCAGCGCCGAGAAGACCAGCTGCCCGGAGCGCCCGAATTCTTGAGGGTGCCCCAATCGCCAGGCGTCGATCATGAGCACCGCCCAGCCCAGCCCGAGTATGATCAGCGCGATCTGAATCGCCGTTAGCGTTGGACCGAAGGTGATCATGGAAAGCGCGGCCGTCGGCCGAATCAGCGCCAGCAGACTAACCGTCAGTGCGAGAAGACCTAATCCCACCCAGACCCGAATCGCCAGGCGACCAACTCGACGGTTGCCGGCGACCAGCTGAGCAGAGCCCGGCAGCAGTAGCGTCATGGCAAGCAATGTCAGGCCACGACGGCGTTTAATGCGTTCGCTTCGCAGTTGAGGCTTGGGCAACTCAGGGCGCCTCTCGGGGAAGGAAGTCGGGGAAGAACTCTGTCAGTATGTGTGCTGACGGCGGTTTCTGTGCTGAAGGCACGCCGACAAGGTGCCACTCCGCTACCGGCTCCGTCATAACCACCCCAGGTACCTTTGCGATATGTCTCCGAGCCCCGACGACGATCTGGACTGGCTGTACGGACGCGACCGGCAGCAGGTCCAGCCCGAGCGCACGCGGGTAATGCCCAGTCCGCCGGGGACTGCACCAGAACCGCCACCGAGCGGCACGCCATATGCGCCGCCCGGGCGCAGCAGGTATCAGTCCGCGCCAGCTCGGCCAGGCATGCCGCCGACCGCCCCGCCCCGCGGGCCGGGCAGCCGCCCAAGGACGGCAGCACCGCAACTGCCGAAACGGCGGCATCCAGTCCGGAAGTTCTTCCGGGTGCTGTTGATCTTGCTGCTGTTGCTCATCTTGTGGCTCGTCGCGGTACCTGCCTACGCCTGGACGCAGATAGCCCGCGTCGACGCCGCCCCAGCCGGTCAGCGGCCGGCTGATCAGCCGGGCAAGACGTTCCTGCTCGTTGGCTCCGATTCCCGAGCTGGACTCAGCAAGGCTGAGCAGAGGCGGCTAGGCACCGGCGGTGCCGCAGGCCAGCGTACGGATACAATCATGATCGTTTACCTACCCCCGGGCGGAAAGCCGGCGTTGATCTCGGTGCCGCGTGACTCCTATGTTGACGTCCCCCGGCATGGCAAGAACCGGATCAATGCCGCGTACGCCTTCGGCGGTCCAGAGCTGATGGTGCAGACGGTGGAGGAGAACACCGGACTGCGGATGGACGGCTATATGGAGATTGGCTTCGGCGGCTTCGTCAACATCATCGAAGCACTCGGTGGCATCCGCATGTGTCTTCCGCAGGCGATCAAGGACCGCGACAGCCACATCGATCTGCCGAAAGGTTGCCAAATGCTGAGTGGTACCGAGGCGCTCGGTTACGTACGGATGCGCAAAGCCGATCCGCGTGGTGATTTTGGTCGCGTGGAGCGACAGCGTGAGATGCTGGCTGCCGTTGCCGACAAGGCTGCTTCGCCCGCGACCCTACTCAATCCAGTTCGATATTGGAACTTCAATATGGCGACTGCCGAGGCCATCAAGCTTGGCCGGGACACCTCTTTCCCTGAAGCACTATGGCTGGCTTACGCGATGAAACGGATTTCTGGTGGGGACGGGCTAACTCTGACTGTGCCAGTGGCCAGTACCGGTTCCTCGACCTCGGTCGGATCGGCCGTTGTGTGGGATCCCACCAAATCCAAGGCGATGTTCTCTGACATCGCCCGGGGAGACACCTCGGGGCTGGCTAAATACGCCAAGTAACAACTTGTTGCTCGTTACGTGCCTGTTACCCCAGGTCAGCCTCAAGTAAGAATGTTAGAACAAAGTCTTGACAACGTTTCAGTGAATAGGTCACGCTAGGGCGCGTCGGCACGGGCGCCGGCCTTTGACACTGGAGGTCAGCTCAATGCGCAGCCCATCCAACGCGGCGTTTCGAGCCTCGGCTTGTGCGGGGTGGATGGCGCTGCGTGTGTCTCAACCAGAGTCCCATCGATCATCAGTACGATCACGCAGCAAGCAATTCGCCTGTGTCGGCTGTTGCGGAAGCAGTGACAGCCTTCCTGCCCTCATCGTGGGCTCCGGTATCACGTGTAGGCGACGATCTCGCCTCACTCCTAGCGCCAAACCTTCCTCACTGCCTACCTTCAACCTCGTGAGCTCCGCTCACACAATTTCGCAGTCCGGGCCTGGCCCGAAACACAACGAAAGGAATCAGAGATGATTCGATCCCCAAAGGGCTGGGCCCTTAGCCGATCTCGCAAGGGCCTTACCCTGTCCGCCCTAGCGGCGGCAGTAGTACTAGCGCTGGCCGCC
>DATFBI010000084.1:0-6755 GCA_035253925.1 Propionibacteriaceae bacterium | reverse complement strand
CTTGGCCCAGTGCCGAACACTCGTACGGAGTTGGAAACCTACCTGCGTCGTCTGGACCAGGTGTCTCGGGCGATGACCATTGCACAGACGGCGTACGCGAAGGCGCTGCACGATCACCAGGAGCTGGACAGCCGACTTGAGGCATACCGCGCCAAGGCTGCAGCGACCGGAGTAGCCGAGGTTCCCGACGTCGCCCGGGCCTATCAGCTTGCCCGAAACGCTTTGGATGAACGGCCCAGCCGGATGGTTCTTGCCGAACAACTCGTTACCGTTTACCAGACCTACCTGCAAACTACCCGGGCGCCGCACGCGGCGCAGTCAGCCACGTCTGCGGAGGAAATATGAAAAGACTGCGGGAGCGAAGCGACCACCAGCCCCAGCGGCGAGCTGTGTCGTGATCAAGTGCACGCAGCCGGGCTGCACCGGCACCATCGTTGACGGCTATTGCGACGTTTGTGGTAGTCCAGGACCCGCCGACACACCGGCCGCGGCCCCAAACGCTGCTGCCCCGATCACTGCCGCTTCCCAGACCGCGATGCGAGACCTCGAGGGCACACCCTGCACCCAACCCGGCTGCACCGGCACCATCGTCGACGGCTACTGCGACGTCTGCGGTAGCCCAGCAGCATCGGCCGATCAATCACCGGGCGCTGATCAAGCCCCGATATCGACCGGCGCCCCAGCATCGGCGGTCACTGGCGGGTCCAGCATGCTGCGAGCAACCGCCCTGGGCTCACAACGGGTGTCCGGAAGTGATTCCAAGATCACCAAACGGATACGTTCCGACTCTCAGCGGCTCCGCACGGCCCGGCTGGGCGCCGGGCTAACCCGCGTTCCACCTGCACCGGTGATCGACGCCGCCCAAGCGATCATGAAGAATCCACAGGTCCCAGAGGAGAAACGAAACTGCCCGAATTGCGGTTCACCGGTCGGGCGGTCTCGAGATGGGCGGCCAGGACGTACCGAAGGCTTCTGTCCGAAGTGCGGCAACCAGTTCTCGTTCACACCGAAGCTGCAGCCCGGTGATCTTGTTGCTAACCAGTACGAGGTTGTTGGCTGCCTGGCACACGGCGGTCTTGGCTGGATTTACCTCGCAAAAGATCGCAATGTGTCGGACCGCTGGGTGGTACTGAAAGGTCTGCTCAATACCGGTGACAAAGATGCGCTGGCTGTCGCCATCGTGGAAAAGCAGTTCCTGGCTCAGGTCGAGCATCCCTTGATTGTCGAGATCTACAATTTCGTTACCCATGGCGATGCGGGTTACATCGTTATGGAGTACGTCGGAGGGGTTTCGCTTAAGCAGATCTTGAAAGACCGGATGCGAGCCAACAATGGGAAGTTCGATCCGCTTCCGGTCGATCAGGCACTGGCCTACATCCTGGAGATCTTGCCGGCCTTCAGCTATCTCCACGATCTTGGTCTGATCTACTGCGACTTCAAGCCGGACAACTTGATCCAGGTCGGGGACGCGGTGAAGCTGATCGATCTTGGCGGGGTACGGCGTCTCGATGATCAAGAGTCCGCTATCTATGGCACCGTCGGCTACCAGGCACCAGAGGTGCCCCAAGCCGGGCCCAGTGTCGCATCAGACATCTATACGATCGGGCGCACCCTGGTGGTGTTGATGATGGAGTTCCGGGGATACCAAAGCAAGTACGTTGCAAGCCTGCCGCCGGTCGACGAGACACCGCTGTTCGCCTCTCATGACTCGCTATACCGGCTGCTAGCAAAGGCCTGCGCTTTGGATCCCGCCGACAGATTCGCCTCCATCGATGAGTTCCGGATACAGCTGCTCGGTGTCCTTCGCGAGGTGGTCGCCCAAAAGACTCCTGGCACGGCGCTGACCTCGGCTAACTCGGTGCTGTTCGAAGCTCCGGTTATCACCAGCGAAGCGCTGGAGTGGGATGAACTGCCGGCGCTGCGGGTTGATACCAGCGACCCCCAGCACGCCTGGCTGAGCAACATCGCCGTCGATGACCCGGAGGAGCGCCTAGCCGAGCTCCAAAAGGCGCCAGTAACAACGGCTGAGGTGCGGCTGGCGCAGGCTCGGGCCGCATTGCAGCTGCGACGTCGCGACCTGGTGGATCAGATCGTTAATGACATGCTGAGCGAGGACCCTTGGGAATGGCGTGCCGTCTGGGTCGGTGGCCTGGCCGCTCTTGATGCCGGTGACTTCACAACTGCGCAATCGTCCTTCAACGCCGTCTATGGTCAGGTACCGGGCGAGCTAGCCCCCAAGCTGGCGCTAGCGCTGGCTTGCGAACGGGGCGGCGAAGGTGACATCGCCGAAGGGCTCTACCAGATCTGCGCCAGCACCGACGCCCACTACGTCGCTCCCGCGGCGTTTGGGATGGCACGCATTCGTGCGGCCCGTCGCGATGTGGCCGGTGCTGTCCGGGCGCTCGATCTGGTGCCGTCGACCAGCCGCGGCTATCCCGAGGCGCGTCGCTTGCGCGCGCTGCAGCTATACGAATCCGGCCACGGCTTGCCATCCCTGGCTCAGGCTATGGAGAGCATCGATGGAGTCCAGCTCGATCCGCGGGAGCGGGGCGAGTTGACTGCCCGAATTCTCGAGCGGGCCCTTTCGGAGGTCAGCAAGAACGGCGATACGACCAATGTCAGGGTGGGGGCGTACGACGCACAGGACGAGACACTGCGGGACGGGCTGGAGATGACCTACCGCCAACTTGCCGGAATCGAGACCAACGAGCAACGCCGCTATGAGCTGGTCGACAAGGCGAACGCTGTGCGAAGGTGGACCCTACGATGACCGACCACCTAACGCAGTCCGCTGCCCGGCTGCCGAAAGTGGCCAACCGGCAACCTGACGGAAGCCTGGCCTGCCCGCATTGTGGCGCTGAAGTTGCTGCTGGGGAGGCGTTCTGCGAGGCATGCGGCGGGCGCCTCGCCGCAACCGCGGCCGAGCCATCCGAGGAGCCGGATGCGATGGCGGCACCAATCGACATCACCAGGTCGATCCAGACTGAAGTTGACGATGAGGACACCGTTGTCGTTGCTCGTTCCTGCGCTCACTGCGGCGGCGTCATCGGTGCGGACGGTTACTGCGAGACCTGCGGCAGCAAGGCGCAAACCGAGCGTGACCATTACACCGAACAACCGGCATCCTGGGTGGCTGCCTGCTGCGACCGTGGCATACGGCATCACCGCAACGAAGACGCGACGGCAGTCGCCGCCGAGCCCACGCCAGGCTCACGGGCGGTGCTTGTGGTTTGCGATGGTGTGTCCACGTCCCTGGACTCCGATGTCGCCAGCCTTGCGGCTGCTCGGGTAGCTCGTGATGTCTTGGTCGCGCACCGACCGGAAGGGCTTGGTACGCCAGCCAGTCGGGTAGCTGCCATATCAAACGCCGTGGTGAAGGCGGCGGCATCGGCCAATGCCGCGGTCATCGACAACACTGCGCCCGGTAGTGAGAACGCCGCCTCGTGCACATTCGCCGCGGCCGTTGTCGAAGGTGACCTTGTGGTGTTCGGAAACGTCGGCGACAGCCGGATCTATTGGATTCCTGATCGGGGCGCCAGCGGTGATGCAACCGAACTCAGCGTGGACGACTCGGTTGCGCAGGCACGCATAGCCATGGGCGTCCGGCGTGAGGAAGCCGAGAAGGGTCCGCAAGCCCATGCGATCACTAAGTGGCTCGGACGCGACAGTCCCGACTTCTCGCCGCGCACTGGCTCTGTCAACGTGGCATCACCTGGGTGGGTTCTGGTCTGTTCTGACGGCCTTTGGAACTACGCCTCAGAAGCTGCCGCAATCCAGTCGCTTGTGGCCGAGCTAAGTCCGCCGGATTCCAATCCGCTCACGCTGGCAGTGGCTCTCGTTGACTGGGCCAATGAACAGGGCGGCAAGGACAATATCTCAGTAGCGCTCGCCCGTATTTGACGGTTCTTTGAAGTTGCCTCCGCAATGCCGACGCTTATAGCTAGCAGGTCGTGCTGGGCGGCCTGAGCAACCCAGGCATACTGAACCGACCAGCCAGGATGCGAAAGGAAAGTTGATCATGGCCGAGTTCACCGCCGAGGTATTCCAGAATGAGTTCCTCCCCGAAGGCGGCACCGACGTCAATGCGATCGTCACGATCACCTGCCAGGGCGCGGGATCTGCCGGGCAAACAGGCTCGGGTGACGCCGGGGAGATCATCATCGTCGACACCTCGGGTTCGATGGGCCGGACCAAGCTCGAGGCGGCCAAAGTGGCAGCTTCCGCCGCGGTCGATCAGATCCTTGACGGAACCTGGTTCGCGGTGGTCGCTGGCACTCACCAGGCCTACCTGGCGTTCCCGTTGGTTCGTGCGGGGAGAGGCATGGTTCTGATGGACAGCAACGCCAGGCATGCCGCCCATCAGGCCATCAGCCAGTTCCGCTCCGATGGAGGCACGGCAATGGGAACCTGGCTCACGCTTGCTGGCCGGCTCTTCGACTCCGTGCCCGGACTCGTACAACGGCACGCCATCCTGCTGACCGATGGTGAGAACCACAACGAAACTCCTGAGCAGTTGACTAATGCGATCATGGGCGTAACGGGCAAGTTCCAATGTGACTGTCGAGGGGTCGGCGTGGACTGGCAGGTTGCTGAGGTACGCCGGATCGCCCAGGCTCTCCTCGGTAGCGTGGACATCATCCCCGAGCCGGACGAGATGAGTCAGGTCTTCGCCGAGCTCATGCAACAGTCGATGAGTCGCGGCGTGGCCGACGCCCAGTTACGGGTGTGGGCGCCGCAAGGCGCGGAGGTGCTGTTCGTCCGCCAGGTGTCGCCGACGGTGGAAGACCTAACATCACGCCGTGTGGAGGTCAATCCGCTGACTGGCGGATACCCCACCGGATCGTGGGGCGATGAGTCCCGCGACTATCACGTAAGTGTCCGGCTCGCCGCCAAAGCGATTGGGCAGGAGCAACTTGCCGCCCGGGTCCAGCTCTCCGTCGCTGACCAAGTGGTCGCCCAGGGGTTGGTCAAGGCGAAGTGGTCCGACGATGAGGGCCTGACTACCCGGATCAATCCCGAGGTCGCCCATTACACCGGCCAGACAGAGCTTGCGCAGGCGATCCAGGAAGGCCTGGCGGCCAAGGCTGCTGGCGACGAGGAGACCGCCACGGTGAAACTTGGGCGCGCAGTACAACTGGCCGCCGAGACTGGCAATGAGGAAGCGACGACTCGGCTGCGCAAGGTGGTCGACATCGAGGATTCCGAGACCGGTACCGTGCGTCTGAAGCGTGCGGTGGACAAGGCCGATGAAATGGCATTAGATACCGCGTCGACCAAGACGACCCGGATCAGGGGATGATCGCTCCCCTCGAACAGGAGAATTCGCGACCCATGATCGTCACCTCAACCTTGTTGGTACGCGCGACAGGTGGCACCCGATGATCGCCGTCTGTCCGGCAGGACACTCCTCCTTAGCGCAGGACTATTGCGATGTCTGCGGACTGCCGATCAACTCCGCTAGCGCGCAACCCGCGACAGCGGCGCCGCCAAGCAGTGTGAAATCGCAGCCAGCACGGCAGCCTTGTCCGAACTGCGATACGGAGAATTCCGTCGATGCGTTGTTCTGCGAGGCCTGCGGCTACGACTTCACCACCGGAACGATGCCGCGATCGCTGGGCGGATCCACGGCTAATCCCAGCCCGCCCAGTCAACCGGCAGCGTCGCAGTCGGTTAGCCCTGCCGTCGGCAATGGCAGCCAGGCTCCTGAAACATTCGACTGGGTCGCCGAGGTGTGGATCGATCCGGCCTGGTACGAAGCGCAGCAAAGCCCAGACCCAATGCCCTCCCCCGGTCTTCCTGCCGTCGTACCGTTGCCAGCCAAGTCGATCTTGGTAGGGCGTACCTCCCGGAGCCGGAACATCCATCCGCAAATCGACTGCGAACCCGACTCCGGAGTCAGCCGACGCCAGACGCAGCTGACTACCGATGGCAGCCGCTGGTGGGTTGAGGACTTGGACTCCGCAAATGGGACGTTCATCGCAGCCGCCACAGACCCCATTCCCAGCAGTCCGATTCCGGTCGGCATTAAGCAAGAGCTTGCTCCGGATGATCGAATCTATGTCGGTGCCTGGACCCGGATAGTCATCCGTCGGGCAACTGAGGATGAAAAAGCAACTTTGGGCTAGCGTCGTAGCTCCAACAACGCTCTGCGCGAACACGCCCCGGCATCGCGTAATTGGTGTGGCACCGTTTACTCCAGTGCCACCCTGCGGCGCGTCAGCTCTCACCAGGAGGAACAGTGGAGGTCAAGGTCGGTATTCAGCACGTCAATCGAGAAATCGTGGTGGAGAGCACCGAGTCGGCTGCCAACATCGAGAAGGAACTGCTTAGCTCAATTGCCGACGGGGGCGACAAAGTCTTCACGCTCTCTGATGAGCGTGGGCGCAAGGTGCTGATACCTGTGCACAAGATCGCGTACGTCGATTTGGGAGAGGAGAACGCGCGCCACGTAGGTTTCGGCGCTGTGTAGGCGCAGCATCTCACCTCTTGAGGTAAGTGGTCATAGACGGCTGCTGATTGGCCAGACCCATGTCGTTTGCGACCACCTGGCGGATGACGCGTCAATTAAGCCTGTAAACCGAGATTCGCCATACGACGAGTGTGCTTCTCCACAAGACGGGAGAACATCCGGCTGATGGCAGCCAGATCCAGGCCAGGACGGTCTACGGTCCCGGTCAGCAGATGAGTGAGAGCGTCTCGGTTCGCTGCCACTCGCTGCGCCTGACTCAACGCTTCGCCTACCAGCCGACGCCCCC
>DATFBI010000083.1:0-3815 GCA_035253925.1 Propionibacteriaceae bacterium | reverse complement strand
GCCGATGTGCTCAGCCTGCTTCGGCTCAGCGTCGGTGCGGATGTCCAGCTGGGCGGTGTCCACCTGGAGATTAGGGGCGTGGAGGCCCAAGCCCTGCTGAAAGTGCGGCTGGACAAGGTTGCCGAGATCATCAACAGAGTGCTGGCCACGATCGACCGCAACCCGGAGATCATCGAACAGATCGTCGCCCCACTCGGAGCTGCGGCCAGCGAGCTGGAAGGCACTGTAGGACGTTCAGTCGACGATGTCGTCGGTGCTCTGGAGAGTGAAGCCCCTGAACTGGAGGATTCCGTCACGGAGGTGACAGGAGGAACTGGCGAGAGCGGCGCCTTAGCGGAGGAAGAGGATGTGGATGAGGCGCCGGAGTATGAGGATGAGCGCGGCCGGGTCACCGAAGAGGCGCCGCGTAGCGTGCGGCGCAGACGGAGGGAGCGTGATAGCGAGGAGGCGCCTCCCTGAAGGTCAGCGTCAGCAGCCGACCACCAGGGCGACCCGGACATCGAGTTTGCCGCCACGGTCGAGGCTGACCACCTTCGATTTCGAGATGTACCAAGCACCGAGATCCGCTTCAGCGGTACACCCGACCATGACTCCTCGACAGTGAGTGAGCGTACGAATCTTCCCGACCGGGTGTCGGAGGACGTCGACTATCACGAGGTGAGAGTCGACTACCTGCTCAGCAACCGGCTGAAGAACGGCAACTCGGCTGCCGAAACGGCAACGAACCGTCCTAGCCGATGATTTGGGCAAGCGCGGTCGGTGCCATCTAATTGATCTCCAAATCAGACATCAAGGAGATGAGTAGTGGAGACTCTGACAGCTGCACTTTGGGCGACAAACCTTGAACCGCCGGCATCCAACCTCGCTGCCTGGGTTGCCAGCGTGGAGGTGCGGATGGCAGAAGCGCAGGCCTCGGGTGCCCAGCTACTCGTACTGCCCGAATTCGCCTGTGCCCAATGGCTGAGCTTTGCTCCTGCGGATTTGCCTATGACTCAGCAGGTTCCCTGGCTCGCCTCGCTGTCCGGCGAGGCGGTGGCCGCGTTGCGCCCGTTGCCAGCCCATTACGGCGTCGCTCTGCTCCCGGGCACTATGCCGTTCGCTGAGGCCGGCCACCAGGAGGGACCGCCTCGGCACCTCAACCGGGCCTGGCTGCTGCTGCCGGATGGGTCCGCATTCACCCAGGACAAGCTGTGTCTCACCCCCAGTGAACAAGATCCGGCCGGCTGGCTCCTTAGCTCCGGTGCCACGGTGAGCGTCATCACGTGGGAAGGCCTGCGGATCGCCATCGTCGTGTGCCTGGACGTGGAGTTCACCTCGTTGTGGACGCGCTTGGCAAAGCTCGATCTCGACCTTGTTCTGGTGCCGGCCAAGACCGACATGCTGTCCGGCTACTACCGAGTTTTCGGCTGCGCCAAGGCCCGGGCCATCGAGTTGCAGACCATTGTCTGCGCCGTCGGCGCCGTAGGCACGCCGCTCGGACATCCCGCCGTTGACACGGTCGTCGGCGGGGCTGCGGCCTTCATCCCATGCGAAGCCGCCCTCGGCCACACCGGTATCGCGGCCACCCTCGAACCCCACGCTGCCGCAAGCGGGCTGAGCCCCATGCTCTATGCTCACGACCTCCCGATCGGTTTCTGCCGACGGATGCGCCACGGCGCGGCCGAGGCGGAGGTGTGGCCCGGCTCCTGGGAGGCCGATCGCATCACAATCGTCGACCCGGCAAACGCGCAATCGTGAAGCGAAGCGATGCTATCTGCTCGCGCAGGTACGTTCCCGCGGGAACGCCAAGGTTGATCAAGATGAGTGGCAGTCAGTCGTCATGGACTAGCGAACAGTGAGCCGAATGCATGGGCGGCTGCGGTGCGGCTGTTGACGCCGAGCTTGTCGTAAATCGATCGCAGGTGAGCATGTACGGTACGTTCACTCAGCACCAGCCGGTCGGCGATCTCGGCGTTGCCCAGCCCCTCGGCCACCAACTGCAGGACCTCGACCTCCCTGGCAGTCAAGCCCGCCGACCTGCGCTGAATCTCCTCATCCAAAGCAGAGATAGCCTCCTCGCCAAGACTCATGGCCTGCTCGTTATTCAGCTTCTTCCCGGCCTGGTACGCCTGCAACCAGGCGTGCTCGCCGAGGCGGCGGCGGACGCTGGCGGCCGACTTGGAGAAGTCAGTCGGCATTGGGAACCACTGTTCCTCCTGATAGGTCTCTCGCCACCCGAAAGCTGCTCCGAACAGCCTCGCGGCCAGATCCAGGTGACCGAGCGCCGCCGCGGTCACGGCAAGACCATCAAGGGTGTCGGGAGTCTCGGTGGTAAACCGATACTCCAGCTGATATCGCAGGGCCTGTCGGTAGGCGGCCAACGCAGCCGGCAGCTTGCCCTCGTAGCGAAGCGACAAACCAAGATCAACCAGCGCATGACACGCCCCGAGCGGAGCGTCAAGGCTCTCGAACCGGGTGGCACTCTTGCCCAAATATGACGACGCTTCGGCGTAATCACCGATGACGAATGCTGCAATTCCCAATAGGTCGTAGGCCCAGACAACACCTAGTACGTCCCCACAGGCTTGACAACGGGCCAAGCTCTCAGCTATCTTGCGCCGGCCTCGCTCAAAGTCGCCAAGGAGGAGGCTGGCGGCGCCATGAGTCAGGATGCAGCGTGCTACGCCAGCCGCATCGCCGATCTCTTGGAAGAGCAGGAGTCCCTGCTGCTCCAGATCCTGGGCGGCAGCTGGGTCGGCTCGACATTTCAGCACGCCGGAATTCCAGTACGCCCGTGCTCTGGCGCGAATGCCGATGAAACCTGACGGCGACCACGGCAGTGCTAGCGCGGCCTCGAGCCGTTCCAGACGGACGGCGGGCGGAGCGACAGAAAAGATCCAGAACCGGTCAAGGCCGGCCGCCATGCGCAGCGCTCCCTCCGCATCGCGCTGGTCCAAAGCCCACAGCATGGCGGCGCTGATATTAGCCATGTCGGCCCCGATGGGATTGGACCACAACGGCTCGCGTTGGGTGTTCCAGTCGGTCTCGAGACTCTCCACCAACTCGAGGAAGTAGGCGAAGTGTCGTGCCCGGACCGAGCCGTCATTTTCTAAGCGGCGCAATGCATAGTGACGGACGAGTTCGTGGACCTGGTAGCGGGATCCACCTCGCGTATCCGGCAGCCGCTGGATCAACGACCGCTCCGCCAACGCGGCCAGCACGCCAAGGTCCGCGTCGGCTACCACCTCAGCCGCTTCTCGAGTGAAACCACCGACAAAAATCGCCAATCCGCTCAGCACCGTACGTTCCCGCTCGTTCAGCCAGCGCCAGGAACTGTCCAAGATCACCGCAAGACTGCGATGACGCTCCTCAACTAGTGCCGTATCAGAAGCAAGGGCAATGTCGGCTTGCTGGAGATGATCAAGCAGGTCGTACGGTGAAAGGACGCGTATCCAGCTGGCCGCGAGCTCGATGGCGAGCGGTAAGCCGTGCAGCAGGTCACAAATCTCGCTGAGTGTTTTGGCGTTGTGCTCGGTCAGGGCATAGGCGCCGGCGACCGAGGTCGCCCGGTCGAGAAATAGGGCGGTCGCATCGCTCTCCAACCCATCCGGCGCGTGCGCACCACCACCCATCGGTGGGATGGCGAACACCTCCTCGAGGGGTAGCTCGAGGGGAACTCGGCTGGTCGCGAGCACGGTCACCGTCGGACAGGCAGCAAGCAGCGACGTCACTAGCTTTTGGCATTCCTCCGCGACCTGTTCGCAGTTGTCCAGTACCAGCAGTGCCCGCTGATCTGCCAGTGCTCTCAACACTGGAGCTAGCGGACGATCACCGAG
>DATFBI010000082.1:0-9832 GCA_035253925.1 Propionibacteriaceae bacterium | reverse complement strand
GGGCCCGCCCAGATGATCGATGCTCGTGAGGAGATAGTCATGACTGATGAGGCCCTGGACAACCTGCTCCACGAGGACCGGCGCTTTCCGCCACCCGGAGATTTAGCGGCTAATGCGAATGTCACCGCCGAGACGTACGCCGAGGCCGCGGCAGAATTCGAGGGTTTCTGGGCCAAGCAGGCCAAACGGCTTAGCTGGCAGACCGAGCCGACCCAGGTGCTGGATTGGAGTAATGCGCCATTCGCCAAGTGGTACGCCGACGGCACGCTGAACGCCGCGTACAACTGCCTTGACCGGCACGTCGATGCCGGTAACGGGGATCGGGTTGCCTACTATTTCGAAGGCGAGCCCGGAGATACTCAAGTGATCACCTACGCTGAGCTGACCCGGCAGGTGAAGCAGGCGGCGAACGCGCTCCTGGAGCTTGGCGTGAAGACCGGCGACCGGGTCGCGATCTACCTGCCGATGATCCCGGAAGCAGTTGTGGCGATGCTCGCCTGCGCAAGGATCGGCGCACCCCA
Organism: Propionibacteriaceae bacterium; assembly: GCA_035253925.1. Lineage (GTDB taxonomy): Bacteria > Actinomycetota > Actinomycetes > Propionibacteriales > Propionibacteriaceae > Microlunatus. The sequence goes on along the minus strand of DATFBI010000082.1, from coordinate 9,311 downwards.
CACAGTGGTTTTCGGCGGCTTCTCCTCTGATGCGCTCTACTCCAGAGTGATCGACTGCGGCGTCAAGTTCGTGATCACTGCCGATGGCGGTTACCGCCGCGGCAATGCCTCACCGCTGAAGCCGGCAGTCGACGAAGCCTTGAAGTACGGCTGCGACGTAGAAAAGGTGCTGGTTGTGCAGCGGACCATGCAGAACGTCCCGATGACAGAGGGCCGCGACCTGTGGTGGCACGAGTTTGTCGGCAAGCAGTCTGACGAACACGAGTGCGAGTACTTTCCGGCTGAGCATCCGCTTTATGTGATGTACACCTCCGGCAGCACCGGCAAGCCAAAGGGCATCCTGCACACCACCGGCGGCTACCTGGTCGGAGTCTCGTATACGCACTGGGGCGTCTTCGACCTGAAGCCGGAGACCGATATCTACTGGTGTGCCGCGGACATCGGCTGGGTGACTGGGCACTCCTATCTGGTGTACGGACCGCTGGCAAACGGTGCCACATCGGTGATGTATGAAGGCACACCAGACACCCCCCACAAGGGCCGCTGGTGGGAGATCATCGAGAAGTACCGGGTGTCGATCTTGTACTGCGCTCCGACGGCGATTCGGACGTTTATGAAGTGGGGCGCTGATATTCCAGAGGCCTTTGATCTGTCGTCTCTGCGCATCTTGGGATCGGTGGGCGAACCGATCAATCCCGAGGCGTACGTCTGGTACCGGCACTACATCGGCGGCGATCGTACGCCGGTAGTCGACACCTGGTGGCAGACCGAGACCGGCATGCACATGATCTCTCCGACGCCCGGCGTCACCTCCGGCAAACCGGGCGCCGCTATGCGGGCAGTGCCAGGCGTCGAGGTAGATGTTGTCGACGACGAAGCAGCCAGTGTGCCCGACGGGCACGGTGGTTATCTGGTGGTCACCAAGCCGTGGCCGGCGATGTTGCGCACCATCTGGGGTGATGATCAGCGCTACATCGACAACTACTGGTCACGTTTCCCGGGCAAGTACTTCGCCGGCGACGGCGCGAAGAAGGATGAGGACGGCGATATCTGGCTGCTTGGCCGCGTCGACGATGTCATGAATGTCTCAGGCCATCGGATGTCGACTACGGAGATCGAATCGGCGCTGGTGTCGCATCCGAAGGTGGCCGAGGCTGCCGTGGTAGGCGCTACTGATCCCACGACGGGCCAGGCCATCGTTGCGTTCGTGATCTTGCGCGGCGACGCCGGAGAGGGTGGTGACGATGTCGTCCAGGAGCTGCGAACCCATGTAGCAAAGGAGATCGGTGCCATCGCCAAGCCGAGGCAGATCATGGTGGTCGAGGAGCTGCCCAAGACTCGGTCGGGCAAGATCATGCGCAGGTTGCTGCGCGACATCGCCGAGAACCGCGAACTGGGCGATGTGACGACCCTTACCGACTCCTCAGTCATGACCTTGATCAAGGAGAACCTGGCGACTGCCAAGGCAACTGCCGAATAGTCCCCCTTTTTGAGAGCTGCTCGCGCATCGCGCGCTTGAGATCCGCCTACTTCGTCGTCGGTCGCAGAGGAAAAGCGCCTCCGCTCTCTCCTCCTCAGCGCGGCGGGCGCGCGATTTCCGACGCTCGCAGCTGCAGCCGGAGGCTGTTGATGTCCTCATTTTGGGTAAAGCTCTATCGGGATCGATAGGCTCACCGGTAAAGAGAGGAGCGGACGTGGCTGATCTTGCAGTTGGGGAGATCATCAAGAACATCACCAACGACGTGAAGTTGCTGGTACAGGACCAGATCGAGCTCGCCAAGACGGAGCTCATTCCCGCCGCCAAGAATGGCGGGACAGGCGCCGGTTTGTTCGGAGCCGCCGGATACTTCGCCCTCAGCGCGACGATTCTGCTCTACTTCGCCGCTGCCTTCGGCCTCGTCGAAGCAGGTCTGTCACCGTGGTTGGCGTTCTTGATCGTGGGTGTCGCCCTGCTCCTTATCGCCGGCATCCTTGCCGGCATCGGGTATCTCTTCGTCAAGAGGGTGAAGGGACCGGACCGGACCATCGCTCAGGCGAACCTTGCCGTGAATGAGGTGAAGACTGCGGCGCAGAGCGCTCTGGCGGCGGCCAGCGCACCGGAGATTGAGGGTCAGGTCGTCCCTCGACAACCTTCATTGCCTGACCGCACCACCAGTTAGCCGTAACCGGCGGGAACTCACGTCATCCGCTCACCATGGCAGGTGCCGGGGTACGCGACATCTTGCTTGACGGACCATGGCGGCATCGCGACATCGCCGCCAACGGAATCCGCTTCCACGTTGCCGTCGGGGAACATTTCAGTCCTCGACGGGCCCTGGTCGTACTGCTCCACGGCTTTGGTGAGTTTTGGTGGGCCTGGCGACATCAAATCCCGGCGCTCGACGAGGCCGGCTTTAGCGCAGCTGCCATGGACCTGCGCGGCTACGGAGCAAGCGACAAGACACCGCGGGGGTACGACCCACAGACCACTGCCTTCGACGTCAGCGGAGTGATCAAGAGCCTCGGATTCTCCACTGGCGTCGTGGTGGGCCACGACTGGGGCGGGATGGCAGCCTGGGCAACGCTCGCGTACGCCCCAGCACCGGTTCGCGCGATGGTGAGTGTCGCCGCACCCCATCCGCTGGTGTTTCCATGGCGCAACAGCCTTCCAACGCTGGCCTTCTTCCAGTTACCGCTGCTGCCGGAGCGGCGCATCATGGCAGACGATGGGCGTTATATGGAGCAACTGCTGCGCAGTTGGGCCGCCGATGGAGCTGGCTTTATCACTGCAGAGGAGGCTCGCCACTATCGCGATGCCTTGATGCTCTGGCCCAGTCCGCACTGCGCCTTGGAGTACCAGCGAATGTTCGTCCGTAATCACTTCCGGAGCTTGGGCCGCGACTTCCGCCGGGCTCTCAAACAGCCGATTGCGGTGCCGCTGCTATCGATCCACGGCCAAGAAGATCAACTTGTGCCGCTTTCAGCGATGACGGCGGCCGAGAAGTGGGTCGAGGCACGCCATGACTTGATCAGTCTGCCTGGAGTCGGCCACCTGCCCCATGAGGAGGAACCGGCGGTCGTGACGACCGCGATTCTTGACTGGCTAGCGGCTGTGTGAGGATTCGCGCGTTCTTCCCCCAATTAGTGTGAGCTGAGTGAAGCAGACCTCGAAGACGGTCCGCCGCACCTATTACGCACTCACAGCTGGCAACACCCTGGCGGCCTCCCTCATCTGGGGCATTAACACGATCTTCCTCCTCGACGCCGGCCTCACGAACTTTGAAGCCTTCGCCGCCAATGCCTGCTTCACCGCCGGCATGGTGATCTTCGAGATCCCAACCGGCGTTGTCGCGGACCGTTGGGGCCGACGTGCCTCGTTCCTCTGCGGCACGCTGACGCTGGCAACAACGACCGGTCTCTACGTACTGCTCTGGCAGCTGCACTCGGCATTTCTATGGTGGGCGATCATTTCTGCGCTCTTGGGACTTGGCTTTACCTTCTTCTCCGGTGCCACCGAAGCCTGGTTGGTCGATGCCCTCACCGCTACCAAATTTGACGGCCAGCTGGAAGGTGTGTTTGCCCGTGGCCAGGTGGTGATGGGAGCGATGACCTTAGGAGGCTCGATAGCTGGCGGCTTTATCGCCCAGCTCAGCAATCTCGGCGTGCCCTATGTGGTCCGGGCCGCAGTCCTGTTGGCAATGTTCGTACTCGCGTTGATCATGATGCACGACCTCGGTTTCACTCCGGCGCGTGGCGATCGACCGGTGGCCGAGGTCAAAAAGATCGTGACTAGCTCAGTGGAGCATGGCCTCAAGGTGCCGGCGGTAAGGGCCATCATGCTGGCTGGGATGTTCACCGGTGGCGTCGGATTCTACGTGTACTACGCCTTGCAGCCGCACCTTCTAAACCTGTGGGGCAATCAGCAGGCATACGGCATCGCTGGCCTGGCGGCCGCCTTCGTCGCCGCAGCGCAGATTGTCGGCGGACTGCTCACACCGTGGATTCGCCGAGCCTTCAAGCGACGGACTTCTGCTCTGTTGATCTTGGAAGCCGTTGCCGTGATTATGCTGGCACTCATCGGGCTGATCGCCAACTTCTGGGTGGTCATTGTTTTGATCATGCTGTGGGCATTAGTCGACAACGCCGGGACCCCGATCCGCCAGGCGTACCTGAACGGCATGATTCCCTCCCAGCAGCGCGCCACCATCCTTTCCTTTGATTCGTTGATCAACAGCACCGGCGGGATCGTGGCACAACCGCTGCTAGGCAGGAGCGCCGACGTGTGGGGATACCAGACGTCCTATCTACTTTCTGCTGCCGGCTCGGCACTCGCCTTGCCCTTCATCGCCAGGGCACGCAAACTCAATACCCCAGCCGACATTGACACCGAGCCGAAGGCCAGCTCAGCCAAGGAGATAGATGCGTGACTCCCACGGCGCCAGATCGAGCAACGTCGACTCTCCATGCGTGGCGAGCAATACTTGAGCGCCGGTCAGGTCCGGAATGGCATATCCAGGCACATTTGCCGACTCAGACGAGCAGTTGGCGATCATTACCAACACCTGATCATCCAATGTTCGGGTAACTGCCCAGATTTGCTCATGATCAGGCAACAGCAGTTCGAACCGACCATCCACGATCACCGGATGATCATGACGGAGTTCGATCAGCTTGCGGAAGTGGTGGAAGACCGAATTCGGATCCTCCATCTCGGTGGCGGCATTGATGGTGACGTAGTTTGGGTTCACCGGCAGCCAAGGAATCCCGTCGGTAAAGCCGGCGTGTGAGCTGCCATCCCAGTGCATCGGCGTACGCGCATTGTCGCGACTCTTGATCGACAACGAATGCAACACCGCCTCCACCTCCATACCGAGACTGAGAGCATCAGCGTGATATCTCAGCGACTCGATATCGCGATACTGCTCGATAGAGGAGAAGTAGGTGTTGGTCATGCCGAGCTCTTCGCCCTGATAGATGTACGGCGTGCCCTTATGCATGTGCTGCACCGTGGCAAGTGTCTTGGCAGAGTTCTCGCGATGCTCCGGGCTGTCGTCGCCAAAGCGCGAGACCGCTCGCGGTTGATCATGGTTATCCCAATACAGCGAGTTCCAGCCGACGTCGGCCAGAGCCAGCTGCCATTTCTTGAGATTCTTCTTCAACGCTGGCAGGGAAAGCGGGGCAAGATCAAACTTGCTGCTGCCCTCTGGAAGCATGTCGAGCTGCACATGCTCGAAGGTGAACACCATGTTCAGCTCTTGGTTCGCTGGATCAGTCACCCGCCGAGCGGTCTCAATCGTCGAACCGGGCATCTCACCGACCGTAAGGAGATTGCGCTCGTCCAACCCCACCGCAGCGTTCATTTCCGCAAGGAATTCATGGAGCCGCGGACCATTGGCGGTAAACGGGAAGCACGATACCCGGGTCCTTCCTGGGAGCGGCTGGCCGTCTTTGAGCTCGTGCTTGGAGATCAGGTTGATTACGTCCATGCGAAAGCCGTCGATGCCCCGATCGACCCACCAGTTCATCATGTCGTAGATCGCGCGCCGCACCTCCGGGTTCTCCCAGTTGAGGTCGGGCTGCTTGGCGCTGAACAGATGCAGGTAGTACTCGCCGCTGCGCTCGTCAAATTCCCAGGCCGAGCCGTGCCAAACCGACTCCCAGTTCGTCGGCTCCGCACCCTCCGTGCCAGATTCGAATCCGCCCCGAGGGGGCCGCCACCAATACCAATCCCGCTTGCGCGAATCCGGATCGCGGGACTCGATGAACCATGGGTGCTCATCGGAGGTGTGGTTGACGACCAGATCCATGATGATCTTGATGTCACGCTCGTGCAATCCAGCGATGAGCCGCTCGAGGTCCTCCAAGGTGCCGAAGATGGGATCGACATCTTGGTAGTCGCTGATGTCGTAGCCGTTGTCGTCCATGGGCGAGACGTACACCGGCGACAGCCAGACCACGTCGACTCCGAGCTGTGCCAGGTAGTCCAGATGCGACAAGATCCCCGGGATGTCACCCGTGCCATCACCATTGCTGTCGGCGAAGGATCGCGGGTAAATCTGGTAGACCACCGCCGATTTCCACCAGTCAATCGGGCGGTCAACCGGAACAGCAGTGGTCTGGGTGGGCTCAGAGGTCACACATCCGATCCTTCCACAGGCATACCGAGGCGATCCCTCAGCTCAGTGATCTCTCTTGCCAGGTTGTCTTGAGCGGCTGCGCTCAGCTTTTGGCGGCCCTTGGCGGTTCGGAAGATTTCGCGGTCAGCACGCTCGGTAAGCATGGCGAGCCGTCCGGCAAGGAACTCCTCCTGAGGCAGCTTGGCGTACTCCTCGTGTACCGCCGCCACATAGTTGGCGTAATCGGCTGGCTCGGATCCCAAGATCGAGAGATCGGCATCACAGAGCAGTTCACCCTCCCGGTCCCGCGGCCCTGGCAAATGGGTCTCGGTCAGCCGTATCAGCCGGGCGATCTGGTTCAGATCCTCCTGTTCCAGGCCGACCAGGCTCAACTCGCGCAAGGCCAGTCGCGCCGAGGCCTCTTCATTGCTGAGCTGTCCGGGCGGAATGGCGTAGACAGCGTCGTGATACCACGCGGCCAGCCGCACCAGGAACAGATCATGATCATCAGCCAGTTGGTCGATCATGGTCAGTACGTGGAGCAAATGCCCAGTTCCGTGATACCGCCGATGCGGTTCGTTGTAACGATTGATCAAGCCCTCGCCAAGCTCGGGTTGCTGGGGCAGGGTAGCGTTCCAGCGCGCCATCAGCTCGGCTCCATGGTCATCAGTGGGCATCGGGTCCTCCATGGTCAGGCCTCCGATCGGTCAGATAGCGCAACGGGATGGGCACCTCGCGGCTTCGATCCCAGGGCCGCTGCCAACCAGCAAGATCAAGTACGCCGTCCAGTAGATGCGCTGTCAGCCCCCAAATCAGATGACCATTCACCTCGAAGGCTGGCCCGACGTAGCCCGAGGGGTGGCGGACCAGGGCCCGGTGCGCAGGATCGGTCAGGATGGCGACCGGCACGATATCGATCGATGCTGCTTCCCGGGAATCCATCACCGCCACCGGGCTCGGTTCCCGCCACCAGGCGATCACCGCTGTGACATCAAACCCACTTACCTCGACGTGCGCCGGCGGTAGGACCCCGAGTACCTCTATTCCGGTTCTGTCGACGCCAGTCTCCTCGGCTGCCTCGCGCAGCGCAGTGTCGGCCAGATCATCATCGTCGAGGTCTGCAGCACCACCCGGGAAGGCGATCTGTCCAGCGTGCTTGCGCAGACCAGCAGCTCGCTCGACGAACATGATTTCCGGACCCGCTGGGCCCTCGCCAATCAAGATCAACACTGCGGCCGGCCGAGCCCCAATCCCTGGCCGGAGAGCTACCACCTGCTGCAGCCTGGATTGCTGAGATAGCGCCTCGGTCAGCGTGCCAAGCCAGGCCGGTCGATCCAGATCCGGCTTCGTCACGGACTGACCCCAAGATGCTCGCTGGCCAGGCCGCGTATCTCATCAGCGGACTTGAACGGTCCGGCATGACGATAGGCGAGAGTGCCGTCCGGACGTACGAAAAAGGTCTGCGGTGGGCCGCTGATCTGCAACTCCGCGCGTAACACCACATCAGGATCGGCCAACTGCGGATATTTCCAACTGGAGAGTTGGGCGAACTCAATCGCCAGCGCCGGCTGTGGATCCGCATGGTCGATCCCCAAGATCATGAGCTCGGACTTGTTGGTGGCCGCAACTTCGGCCAGATAGGGCGCTTCCTCCCGGCACGGTCCACACCACTGGGCCCAGACGTTGATCATCATCGGTTTGCCGCGCAGGCCGGCCAAGCGCACCTCGCGACCACCGCCGAGGCAGGGCAGCACGACGTCTGGCAGGCCCGATGGCACCGCCGCCGCCACATCGGGGTCGGACTTGGGACAGTCAGGGATGCGCGCGGCCTTCTTCATAGCGGCAAGGCTTACGGTCGACTCCGGGGTGGGCGCGACATCACTCGGTGGCGCCATCGATGGCGCCGACCCGCTCGGCATCGCCTGAGCGCCGCATCCGGTCAGCGTGAGAGCAGCGATGGCGACGGCCGCTATCACCGGCCGACGTGCGCGCATCATCCCCGCGGCTCCCGAACCAGCTTGGCCGCCTTAGCCGGATCCGTCTCCCCCGCCCCGTACGAGGGGCACAGCCGCGCGACAGGGCAGGCGCCGCAGGCTGGGTTACGCGCGTGACAACGGCGCCGGCCATGCCAGATGACGTTGTGGCACAGCTGCGTCCAGTCTTTGGGCGGGAACAGTGCCGCGACTGCCGCCTCGATCTTGTCCGGGTCAGTTTCGGCGGTCCATCCAAACCGCCGGACCAGGCGGTTGAAGTGGGTGTCCACGGTGATCCCGGGAATCCCGAAGGCATTACCCAGGACGACATTGGCGGTCTTCCGGCCGACGCCTGGCAGGGTCACCAGATCCTTCATGCGCTTCGGCACTTCACCATCAAAGCGCTCGGTAAGCGCCGCCCCAAGCTTGATCAACGTGTCGGTTTTGGCGCGGAAGAACCCGGTCGGCTTAAGGAGCTCTTCCAGTTCGTCACGATCGGCAGCGGCGTACGCCGCGGCGGTGGGATAACGCGCGAAGACAACTGGCGTGACCAGGTTGACCCGCTTGTCAGTGCTTTGCGCGGACAAAATTGTGGCCACGAGCAGTTCGAGCGGATTGGTGAAATCCAACTCGGTGCGCGCATCCGGGTACGTGGCTGCCAGGATCCGGTTCATGGCGCGGGCCCGGCGTACCAATGCAGTGCGAGATTTATCGAAAGGGGTTATCGGAGTCGAGCCAGCGACATCGGTGGCTAACTCAACGACGCCGCCTGACCCGCTCGATGCCATGCCCCTCACAGTAGTTGAGGCAAGGTCGGGGCCCTGACGTTGCCAACCATTCAACGGTAGCCTTGCCATCGAGAGCCATACCGTGATCAGGGAGGGCGCGTGGATCCCGAAGTCCTCAAGAAGGCACCGCTCTTCGCTGGATTGGAAGACGAAGCCGCAACCGCGCTCTCCTCCGCCATGGGCACCCTGCACCTCAATAAGGGCGACGTGCTGTTCCACGAAGGAGACACCGAGGACCGGCTCTACATTGTGGTCAGCGGCAAGATCAAATTAGGTCGCAGCGGCTCCGCTGGGCGGGAGAATCTGCTTGCTGTTCTCGGTCCCGGCCAGATGTTCGGCGAACTGTCTGTCTTCGATCCTGGACCACGGTCAACTACTGCCACGGCAGTTACCGCGTGCGAGCTGCGGACGCTGGAGCATGATGAACTGATTCCCTGGTTGACCGGTCGCCCGGA
>DATFBI010000081.1:0-13037 GCA_035253925.1 Propionibacteriaceae bacterium | reverse complement strand
AGCCGGCAGAAGTGGGGCAGTCTGCCCGAGGCGCATACCGACTTCATCTTTGCCGTGCTAGGTGAGGAATTCGGATTGTTCGGCAGCCTGGTGGTACTGGCCATGATCGGCATCCTGGGCTATGCCGGGATTCGGATCGCGATCCGCGCCGATGATCTTTTCGTACGCTATGCCGCTGGTGGTATCGCGACGTGGTTCACAGTTCAGGCATTGATCAACCTGGCTGTGGTGTTACGGCTGCTTCCGATTGCCGGGGTCCCGTTACCGCTGCTGTCCTATGGGGGATCGGCGTTGGTCGCCAACCTGCTGGGAGTCGGCGTACTGCTGGCATGCGCGCGCAGAGAACCGGAGGCTCGACAGGTGCTTGCCAGAAAGGCGATGCAGCCCCGGCGCCGGATGAGTACAGTGATCGGCTCGCGGACTAGCCACGGCCGTAGCCACTCATGAACAATGCACACTCGCGCTCTGTAGTGCTCGCCGGCGGCGGAACGGCTGGGCACACCTCGCCGTTGATTGCAACCGGCCTGGAGCTGCGCCGGCAAAGCCCAGAAACAGTGCTGACAGCCCTGGGTACCGCTCGCGGCTTGGAGACAACCGTGGTTCCGGCTGCGGGTCTGGAGCTCGAGCTGATCCCTCCGGTGCCCATGCCGCGGCGGATCGGAAAGGATCTCGTTCTTGTTGGGCCGCGGCTGGTCCAGGCGGTCGCTGCCACCGTACGACTGCTACGGCGGGTAGGCGCTGACGTGGTGCTGGGCTTCGGCGGCTATGTGTCCACGCCGGCCTACCTTGCTGCTCGCCGGCTAGGCCTGCCCATTGTGATCCACGAACAAAACGTGCTGCCCGGGCTGGCCAACAAGCTGGCCGCCCGACTTACCAGCCACGTCTACACCTCCTTCCCCAAGACCGCGTTGCCGCATGCCCACTGCATCGGGTTGCCGATCCGGCGCGCCATCACCGACTTGGACCGGGCAGCGTTGCGACGCGAATCGCGGCTTGGCTTCGAACTGCATCCCGACCTACCAACGCTGCTGGTCAGTGGAGGCTCCCAAGGCGCGCTGCGTATCAATACCGCCGTAGTAGGAGCTTGGCCGCAGCTGCTGGCGAAGGGGATCCAGGTACTGCACGTGGTGGGGCCCAAGAACTTCGTTCCGGGCATGGAGCGCAGTGTCGATGAGTCGACCGGTGCTGTCTACCAGCCGCTGGCGTACGTGGAACACATGGAGCGGGCGTACGCCGCTGCCGACCTGATGCTGGCTCGGGGCGGTGCCAGCACCGTGCTGGAGACAGCCGCTGTCAGACTGCCCGCCGTCTTCGTGCCCTATCCAGTCGGAAACGGCGAGCAGGCGCTCAATGCCGAACTTGTCGTCAACGCGGGTGGCGGAATCATGCTGGCCGATGCAGATTGCACTTCCATCTGGGTAGCCCAAGAAATTCCTGCTCTCTTTACACCTCCGGATCGGCTCGCCGGAATGAGTCGGGCGCTGGAAGGCGTTGCCCGGCTCGACGCAGCTACCGTGTTGGCGTCAAGAGTTCTGGAGGTGATCCGCTGATGGGTCTGATCACTCCTATCGAGCTGCCAAAACCGGATGAGCTCGGTGCGGTGCATTTCATCGCCATCGGTGGCTCCGGCATGAACGGGATCGCTTCGATGATGCTGGCGCAGGGCATTGCGGTGAGCGGTAGCGACCGGCAGGACTCGAAGTATTTGCGGGCGCTGCAGGCGCAAGGAGCGCAGGTCTATGTCGGTCACCGCGCCAAGCAACTCGGCAATGCCGACACGGTGGTGGCCTCCTCAGCCATCCGGGAGAACAACCCTGAGATGGCCGAGGCACGGCGCCGTGGCCTGCGGGTGCTGCACCGCAGTGCCGCCCTCGGTTCGCTAATGCTGGGTCGCCGGGGGATTGCCGTCGCCGGGACTCATGGCAAGACCACAACCACCGCGATGATCGCGCACGTGCTGAGTGGTTGTGGATTCGATCCGTCCTTCGCGATTGGCGGTGCGCTTACCGGCAGCGCTACCGGCGGGCATCTCGGCGGCGGAGACATCATGGTTATCGAGGCCGACGAAAGCGACGGCTCCTTCCTGCAATACCCACATCAGATCGCCGTGGTCACCAACATCGACCCCGACCACCTGAGCAATTGGGGGACAGCGGAGAACTATGCCGACGGGTTTCTGCGCTTCGCGACTGCGGATTCGGTACGACTGCTGGTTACCAGCGCTGACGATCCTGGAGCTGTCGTATTGGCTGATCGGGTGCGGCAACGGAGCGGATCGGGATTGCCCGGCCCCGCGGTTATGACCTTTGGTACTTCCGCGTACGCGGATGTCCAGATTGCTGGCGTCAGCTTGGCAGGCACCGGCTCGAAGTTCGAGCTTCGCTGGAACGGCCACGTCCGCCCGGTGGAGCTCTCGGTTCCTGGGCATTACAACGCGCTGAACGCGGCGGCGGCGTACGCGGTCACCGTCTGGCTTGGGGCCGACGAGGCTGACGCGGCTCGTGAGTTGTCTAGGTACCGGGGCACGTACCGGCGATTTCAGCTGATTGGTACGCCCAACAACATCCGGGTCTACGACGACTACGCCCATCACCCCACCGAAGTGCTGAATACCTTGATCGCAGCCCGCACGGGTGTTGGTGACGGCCGGGTTGTGGTCTGCTTCCAACCGCACCTCTATACCCGCACTCGTGATTTCTGGCGTGAACTGGCACACGCACTCGAGCAGGCCGATGAGGCCATCGTGATGGACGTCTGCGGTGACCGCGAGGACCCAATTCCGGGAATTGACGGCGCCATGGTGGCCGACGCTGTCGCACCAGGGACTGCACACGTAACCTACGAACCCATCTGGGATGAGGCGGCACCAACGGTGGCTCGGATTGCTCGTCCGGGCGACCTGGTAATCACTGTCGGATGCGGTGATGTCACCAAGGTGGCACCCAAGATTGTTGCCGAGATCCAGCGGCTTGCCACCGGGTCCAATCAACAGGTCAGGCAATGACGGCAACGGCAACCGCCAGCCGACGCGCCGGCCCGGCAGGTACTCGTGGACGCAAGAAGCAGCGCCGGGCCTGGCGCCGGAAGGCGTTGGCTGTTTCCGCCATCGTGCTGGTGCTCGCCCTCCTTGCCGGCGGTCTCTGGATCCTCTACTTTTCGCCAGCCTTGGTGACCAAGCGGGCGGAGGTAGTCGGCGCCCGTCATCTGACGCCAACTCAGGTGAGCTTTGCGGTGCAAATCCCGCTCGGCGTGCCTTTGGCTCGTCAGAACCTGGACGAGATCGCGAAGCGCGCGATGAGTTTGCCGGCCATCGAGGCCGCGAATGCCACGCGCAAATGGCCGAACACCATCACCGTGACAGTCGTCGAGCGCCGGCCGGTACTTGTGGTGCACCAGCCGGACGGGTATGTCGTTGTGGACAAGCTCGGTGTGCCCTATCAGACACAGTCGACCCGGCCCGCAGATCTTGTGCTAGCGGAGATCAATCCCGGGGATGCGCCGCTGCTCCGTGAGGTCGCAACTGCAGCTGCCGCCCTTCCGGCCAAGCTCCGTAGCAAAGTAGATCGGATCATCGCCAGTAGTCGCGACAACATAGTGCTGATCTTGGACTCCGGAGGGAAGGTTACCTGGGGCAACGCAGCCGATTCAGAGCTGAAGGCCCAGGTCGTCACAGCGCTGCTTAAGGGCAAGCCGAAGTCGAGGATTGACGTGTCGAGCCCGCACAATCCTGCCGTGCGCGCCTGATCGCTCCATTTGATTGCTCCGCTCACTGCGTTCGCTCCGCGCGGATCGCGCCTGGTAGCCGCCTACTTCGTCGTCGACTCGGCGACGAAAGCGATTGCTCCGCTCACTGCGTTCGCTCCGCGCGGATCGCGCCCTGGTGTCCACGAAAGTAGTCACAACCGACATAGCTGACTGATTCAGTCGCGCTGCTTCCACACTTTCGTCACAAATGGCGACCACGAAAGCGCCTCTCGCAAACTCTCAATGTCAAGTTGAGCTATAGCAATTCGCTTTTGAATCGCTGATCGTGGCGTGTCACAAGAGCATCACTGGTCACCATCTCGTAGCCTCATTTGAACACCGCGCCGTTTCCCGACCGTGTCAACTTAAGCGTTGACCTCACGTTGAGACTTGGTGCGACCACTTGTCCGCAGACATGAAAGAAGAGGCGGAACCGTGGTTTCTGCGTCACAGAACTACTTGGCGATCATCAAGGTCGTAGGCGTCGGCGGCGGCGGCGTCAACGCGGTGAACCGGATGATCGAGGCCGGGCTTCGGGGTGTCGAGTTCATTGCAGTGAACACCGACGCGCAGGCGTTGCTGATGAGCGATGCGGACGTCAAGTTGGACATCGGCCGCGACCTGACTCGGGGCCTTGGCGCCGGTGCGGATCCTGACAAGGGCCGGCAAGCGGCGGAGGATCACGCCCAGGACATCGAGGATGCTCTTAAGGGCGCTGACATGGTGTTTGTCACCGCAGGCGAAGGAGGTGGCACCGGTACGGGAGGGGCGCCGGTTGTCGCTCGCATCGCCCGAGCGCTCGGCGCGCTGACGATCGGCGTTGTCACCCGGCCGTTCTCCTTCGAGGGAAAGCGTCGGGCTGTCCAAGCCGAGCAGGGAATCGTCAACCTCCGTGAAGAGGTCGACACCTTGATCGTGATTCCCAACGACAAGCTGCTGCAAATGATTGATCACCAGATCGCGATCTTGGACGCCTTCAAGCAGGCCGACCAGGTGCTGATGCAGGGCGTCTCCGGTATCACCGACCTGATCACCACACCCGGCCTGATCAATCTGGACTTTGCCGATGTCAAGGCGGTCATGTCGAATGCCGGCTCAGCACTGATGGGCATCGGTTCGGCGCGGGGCGAGGACCGCGCGCGTGCGGCCGCCGAAACCGCGGTTTCATCTCCCCTGCTGGAGGCCAGTATCGATGGTGCCCACGGCGTCTTGCTCTCCATCGCCGGCGGCTCCGATCTAGGCCTCTTCGAGGTATCCGCTGCGGCAAACCTCATCCAGGGCGCGGCCCACGAGGACGCGAACATTATCTTCGGCACAGTCATCGACGACGCGCTCGGGGATGAGGTCCGGGTAACCGTCATCGCCGCGGGCTTCGAAGGTGGTCAGCCGCCCCGTCGGCAGCCTGGCATCAGCCGCGCTGCTGACTTGCGTACTCACCAGACGCGACCCACCACCCCGACCCCGCCAGAGCCGGAACCGGTCCCTGTTCCGGCGAACAACCGCAATTCCACCAATCACACCGAACCGTCGGAGAGTCCAGCGCCCGCGCTGCATCCACCGCCGGTGCCGCTTCCCCCGACGCGGGTCACGGTGCCTCCAAGGAAGCCGTCGTTTGAGGATGATCTTGACGTTCCAGACTTCCTCAAGTAGCGCGTGTCGGGCCAGATCATCAACCTGTCCGGACGGTAACCTCAGCAGCAGAAAGCGCGTTCAGCGCGACGCGGATTTTGCAGATTCGAGGCGGATGAGATGGCGGAACGACTGAAGCGCGCAGCAGCCTGGCTGGGCTTGGTCACCGACGATCGGTACACCGACTATGACGAAGCTGCCTACGACGATGCCGCCAATTACGACGAGGTGGTCGAGGAGGACATCTCCGATGAGCAGCGCCCTGTATCCGAAAGGCCTGCACCCCACAAGCCGGCATCTGACAGGCCCGCCACGGTAACCCCGCTCGAAAGCCGGCGTCAGACGGCAGCAGCGAGTTCTGTCTCGTCCGCCGGTACCACGACCCTCGCTCCCCATGCACGGACGGCCGATGTGTCACGAATCACCACTGTTCATCCCCGCACGTATAACGAGGCGCGCATTATCGGCGAGCACTTCCGTGATGGTGTGCCGGTCATCATGAACCTCTCTGACATGGAAGACGTCGATGCCAAGCGGCTCGTCGACTTTGCCGCTGGTCTCATCTTTGGTTTGCGTGGCAGTATCGAACGCGTCACCAGCAAGGTGTTCCTGCTCTCGCCCCACGACGTCAACGTGGCAGCGGAAGACAAGGAGCGGATTGCGGGCGGTTTCTTTAACCAGAGCTAGCTAGGGACTCCGCCTGGCTAATCTGCGCGCCTAGGCTGGTGTCACGCGTAGTGCACCGGAAGCCATAGAAGCAATCCATAGAAGCAATACAGACAGGCCTTAACAGTGGTTGTCGTAGGACTCATCATCAACTGGATCCTGTGGATCTTTCTGCTGATCCTTTTTGCGCGCATGATTCTGTCCTGGGTCCCAGTGCTCGTCCGTGACTGGGAACCCAGAGGACCGATGCTGGTCTTCGCCGAGATCATTTACTCGATTACTGACCCGCCACTTCGCCTGCTGCGCAAGGTGCTCAAGCCCGTTCGGATCGGCAACATGATGCTCGATCTGGCGTTCATCGGTCTTGCAATCCTGGTCAGCATTCTGATGCAGGTAAACCGCAGCGTCTTCTTCTGACCGGTCAGTTTCGCACCGTCTTTGCTGACTTCCCAGTGTCTTTCGAGACTTCTTTGGCTCGCCTGTGCACCCAGACCAAATTGGGTACGGTAGGGCGGGTGAGGTGACGGCCCCACCCCCAAGTCCCACCTAGATACCGAGGTGCACGATGACGCTGACGCTCGACGACGTCCGCAACAAGCGGTTCCGGATGGCCCGTAAGTCCGGCTATGAGGTGTTGGAAGTTGACGAGTTCGTTGACGAGGTCGAAGAGAGCTTCGCGCAACTCATCGAGGAAAACCAGAACCTGAAGAAGCAGATTGCGGCATTGAAGGCCGCTCCGCCGCCTCCTCCACAACCGGTGGCCCCAGCCGCTCCCACGGTCCAGGCGCCCCAGCCGCGGCAGCCGGCACCGCCGCCGCCACAGCCGCAATCCGGCACCATCGTGGTGACGACTGGCAAGGAAGCCAGTGCTGCGGTTGTTCGCCTCGTTGAGATGTCGACAGAACAGGCCGAACGCCTGGTCGAGGAGGCCACAGAAGATGCCAACCGGATCCGGGAGGAGGCCAACCGGACCGCTCACCAGCTCACCACCGACGCTCGTACGCGTGCCGAGCGTGTCGAGTCGGAGGCTCGCGTTAACGCCGAGCGCCTCCAGGCCGACGCGCATAGCCGGGCCGAGAAGCTCGATCGTGAAATTGAGAGCCGGCGCGGGGAGATGTTCGGCGACCTCGAGCGTCAGCGTGACGACCTGACCGCCGCCGTTTCAGCACTTCGGAACTTCGAGGCGGCCTACCGCAGCAACCTGACCACGCACCTGCGCAAGCAGATCGAGACATTGGAGTCAGGCCGGGTAGAGCCTGTTGAGATTCCCGACGTGGCACGCGAGATGAAGCCGGCCGAGAGTAGCTCAAATGGCATCAGCACCACTCCACCGAACGAACATGGCGCCGATCAGCCCCAGCGCAGAGAAGAGGCGCCGAGTTACAGCGGCGGCTCCGGAAGCAACACCCCGCGACTGGACGCGCTATTGGGAGACCAGCGCTGATCTGCTCTCTCCGGTAATCAAGACACAGGGCCCGCTACGGCGGGCCCTGTGGCATTGAAGCGCGGCGCGCGAAACACGTCGTTGGAAATTCAGCGAGAAATCAGCGCAAAAGCAGCGGCGGTCGTTGAAGAAACTGCTTTTGCGGCCTACTGTCTCTGCGTCACTTCCACCTTTAGCCGTGCTCCAAGAAATGGGGAACCCATGACTACCGCTAAATCCAGTGCTGCGGCTTCACCGGCAGCCGAAAACAGCGGGCGCACGACCACGAATCGGAAGGCTCCAGCCAAGGCATCAGCCAAGGCCGCGCCGACGGTGCACGCGGTACCTGTCGAACATCAAGACAAGCCTGGAAAACCGATGAACCCGAAGTCCTTGCCGGTCCGGGCCGGCGAAGATCCCTGGACCAAGGCCGAGATCAACGAAGTAAAGCAAGCACTGATTGAAGACATCGCGCGCTTCGAAAGCCAGATTGAAATTTCCACCGCTGAGCTCGTCGGATTGCTCCGTGACGGCAGTGAGGGGGCCGGGCGCGATCCTGCTGACGTTGGTTCTGCGAATTTCGAGCGTGACGCCGAGATGTCGTTGGCGAACAATGCCCGGGAGATGCTGGACCAATCCCGGCTCGCGTTACGACACATCGAGCTCGGCACTTACGGCAGCTGCGACAACTGCGGGCAACCGATAGGAAAGGGCAGGTTGCAGGCCTTCCCGCGCGCCACTTTGTGTGTCACGTGCAAACAGCGCGAGGAACGGCGATAACCTCAGTCGGTGGCGCTCGCCCTATCGAGCGGCGACGCTTGCGCCTTATCGTCGCCCTTGTCGCCCTTGCCGGGTTGGCAGCTGATCTCGTCACCAAGATCATTGCGGTAACCCAGCTTGAACCGTTTGCCTCGGTGCGGCTGCTCGGCGGACTGCTCACTCTGCGGCTTATTCGAAACCCCGGCGCAGCCTTTGGCCAGGGGCAGCGTTTTACTTATGTGTTTGCCATCGCGGCGATTCTGGTGCTTTGCTTCGTGATCATCAAGCTGGTCCCCCGAATCGGTCATCCAGCCTGGGCCGTAGCCATTGGCCTCTTGTGTGCCGGTGTCGCGGGCAATCTGACCGATCGGTTGTTCCGACCCCCGGGAGTGCTGCGTGGCCATGTGATCGACTTTCTTGAGTTGCCGTACTGGCCGATCTTCAATGTCGCCGACATGTGCATCACGGCAGCCGCGATCATGATCATCTTCTTGTCAATCGTGAAAGGGATCAACATCACTGGCGAGCGCCACGTCCGAAGCCGACGTGGTGACTCTGGCGAGGATGATGATCATAATCGGAGCACGATCGCGCGTGGCTGAGCGGAAGGTCCTGCTCGTCCCGGAGGGATTGAACGGCGAGCGGGTGGACGCTGCCGTGGCGCGCATGCTGGGCCTGTCGCGGAGCCGGGTCGTGGAGTTGATCGGCGAGGAACACGTGCTACTTGACGGTGTCCCGATCAACAAGTCCGATCGAGTCAGCGTTGGGTCGATGCTCGAGGTAGAGCTCGATGATCAGCCGCGGGTTGCGACCGTGCGACCGGAACAGGTCGAAGGCGTGGTCATCGTGTACGACGACGATGACATTGTCGTGATCGATAAGCCGGTGGGCGTCGCGGCTCATCCCAGTTTGGGCTGGAGCGGACCTGATGTGCTCAGTCACCTCGCCGGTGCCGGCTTTCGGATCTCCACCTCCGGGGTTCCGGAGCGGCGTGGCATCGTACAGCGGCTTGATGTCGGGACGTCCGGGCTGATGGTGGTGGCCAAGAGCGAGCGCGCGTACACGATCTTGAAACGAGCATTCCGGTCACGGAGTGTCGACAAGGTCTATCACGCACTGGTGCAGGGCCATCCGGATCCGTTCATCGGCACGATTGAGGCTCCTATCGGCCGGCACCCTGGGGCGGACTACAAGATGGCAGTGATGGAGCGGGGCCGACACAGCGTCACTCACTACTCCACCCTGGAAGCGTTCGTCGCGGCGACCTTGCTGGAGATCAAGCTTGAAACCGGCCGTACCCACCAGATCCGGGTTCATATGGCAGCGATCCGGCATCCCTGCGTCGGCGATTTGATGTATGGCGCCGATCCTGTGCTCGCTGCCAAGCTTGATCTGGAACGCCAGTGGCTGCATGCGGTTCAGCTCAGCTTCACCCACCCAAGCTCCGGCGAACTGATGCAGTTCGACTCCGATTACCCGCCTGATCTTCAACATGCCTTGGATGTGATCAGGACCTGGTAGACCAGCGCTCCGATTGGTCTCCCGCTGCGGGGCTAACTTCGCTAGGGTCAACTCGTGCGTAGAGCCAAGATTGTGTGCACCCTCGGGCCAGCGTCCTCGAGTTCTGAGCGCCTGGCGGAGCTGGTTGCTGCTGGAATGGATGTCGCGCGACTCAATATGAGTCACGGCGACTATGCCGATCATGAAAGAAATCTCCGCAGTGTCCGGGAGGCGGCCCATGCCGCTGATCGTCCTGTTGGTGTACTGGCCGATCTGCAAGGACCGAAGATCCGACTCGGCCGGTTCGCCAATGGCAAGGAAAAACTGCACGTCGGTGCTACCTTCGCGATCACCATCGAGGATGTCGAGGGCACTGTGGAGCGGTGCTCCACGACGTACAAGGGCTTGCCCGGAGATGTCCAGCCCGGCGACTCGATCTTGATCGATGACGGCCGGATCGCCTTACGCGCTACCGAGGTCACCGAAACGGATGTGATCACTGAAGTTATCGTTGGTGGACCAGTCAGCAACAACAAAGGGATCAACCTTCCCGGAGTCCCGGTCAGTGTCCCAGCGATGAGCGAAAAGGACACCGAAGACCTGCGCTGGGCACTGCGCAACGGTGTTGACATGGTGGCCCTGTCATTTGTACGTAGCGCTGAAGACGTCAAGCCGGTCCACGAGATCATGGATGATGAAGGTCGTCGGATTCCGGTAATTGCCAAGCTCGAGAAGCCTCAGGCGGTGCAGAACCTCGCCGAGATCATCGATGCCTTCGATGCCTTCATGGTGGCGCGGGGTGATCTTGGTGTAGAGCTGCCGCTGGAAGAGGTACCGCTGGTCCAGAAGCAGATTGTCACCGCTGCCCGACGTTGGGCAAAGCCGGTCATTGTGGCAACTCAGATGTTGGAGTCCATGATCTCTTCACCACGCCCGACACGTGCCGAGGCTTCTGATGTCGCCAATGCGATCCTTGATGGCGCCGACGCTGTGATGCTGTCGGGCGAGACCAGTGTCGGCGAGTACCCGGTGCTCGCGGTGGAGACCATGGCGCGCATCGTGGAGAACACTGAAGCTCATGGCATGGACCAGATGCAGGGCATCGATTGGGATCCGCATACCACCAGCGGCGTGATCACTAAGGCGGCCGAAGAAGTCGCCAAGCGAGTTGGCGCCAAGTTCTTGGTCACCTTCACCACTTCCGGTGACTCGGCGCGCCGGCTGACCCGGCTGCGTTCCTCCATCCCGGTGCTGGCGTTCACCCCTTACGAGGAAACGCGTGCCGCGCTCACCTTGAACTGGGGCGTCGAGACGTTCATGGCCCCGATGGTCGGCCACACCGACGAGATGATTCGCGAGGTGGACAAGGCCCTAGCTGAAGGCGGACGCGTGGCCGACGGCGACCGCGTCATCATTGTGGCCGGCTCGCCACCCGGCGTTGCCGGTCAAACCAACATGATCCGGGTACGCCGCATCGGTGCACCCCTGTAGCCGAGATCGTCACGTTTCCCGTCCGGAGATGGCTAACAAGGTCCCAATCACCTCGTTTAACACTCGTTAGCCATCCCCAGACGACTAACGCGTAGCGCGAGTCACCTCCGGTTGCAGCCGCCCGTCGTTCGAAGCCATAGTGAGTGGGACTAAAGGACATAGGCCCTCGCCTCCCCTTCCGGCACTCTTCATCAAGCGCGCCTGGTGACGTCGGAGGCGGCGCGGCAAAACCTAAGATGCTTGAAACCCCACGGCCACAAAGTCCATCTACGCGCGAACTAATCCACAACGTTTTGCCGCACCGTCGCCGACGTCACCAGGCAAGCGACAGTCAGAAAGAAGTGCCGGAGAGGGTGTGCTGTTTCAAGACATAGGCAACAGGTGTCGCAAGACATAGGCAACACAGTCCAGCTTGAGTCTGGGCGTGTCGAAAGCCCGCCTGGTCATCACTGCGGTTGTTATCGAAGGGCGCGGGATCCGAGAGGCAGCCCGCAGCTACAACGTGTCCCCGAGTTGGGTGACACGCCTGGTGGCCCGGTACCGAGTCGAGGGTGAGGCAGCGTTCGAGCCCCGATCGCGGCGCCCGAAGATCAGCCCAAACTCCACCTCGCGGTCGACGGTTGAGCTGATCATCAGGCTGCGCCGGGAGCTGACCGGGCAGGGGTTGGACGCCGGCCCGCACACTATCGCCTGGCACCTGGATCAGCAGCACCAGCTAAGGGTGTCGCCGGGGACGATCTGGCGCATTCTGAAACGGGCCGGGTTGATCATCTCGGAGCCGAAGAAGAAACCCAAAGCGGCCTATGTCCGGTTTGCTGCCGAACAGCCCAACCAAATGTGGCAAACCGATTTCACCCACTATCGGTTGACCCGACCCGACAGCACACCGGGCATCGATATCGAGATCCTCACCTTCTTAGACGATCATTCCCGCTATGCCCTCTCCGTCACCTGCCACCAACCGGTGACCAGGCCAGCGGTGGTCGCCGCATTCCAAAAAGCCATTGCTGACCAGGGCATACCGGCCTCGGTGCTGTCCGACAACGGCATGGTCTTCACCACCCGCTTCGCCGGCGGACACCCCGGACGCCACACCCTCAACGGCTTCCAAGCCGAGCTGCGACAGCTAGGTGTGATCGAAAAGCATTCCAGACCGAACCACCCCACCACCTGCGGCAAAGTGGAACGCTTCCAACAAACATTGAAGAAATGGCTCGTTGCCCAGCCACGACAACCCACCACGACAGCGGAGCTGCAAGCCCTCTGCGACACCTTCGTTACCTACTACAACAGCCGCCGACCACACCGCTCCCTGAACCGACGCACCCCCGCCGCGGCCTACCAGGCCAGACCCAAAGCCACCCCGGCAAGCCCCCCGGACAATCAGCCGCAGACCCGAGTCCGCCGCGACATCATCGATACCGACGGCAAACTCAGCCTCCGACACAACGGCAGACTGCACCACATCGGGGTAGGCCGAACCCATGCCCGAACCCCCATCCTGATGCTGATCAACGGACTCGACATCCGCATCATCCACGCCACCACCGGTGAACTCATCCGCCAGCTGATCCTCAACCCAGCCGTGGACTACCAAGCCCAGGGTGTCCGCAAGCCCCGGCCAAAGCCGAGTTAGGGGTTCAAGGTGTTGCCTATGTCTTGCGACATCACAGAGAGCGGATGACGGGAATCGAACCCGCACTGTCAGCTTGGGAAGCTGATGTTCTGCCATTGAACTACATCCGCCTGACAAGGCATTCTGTGCGTTCACGCCTGCTATCCCGCCCCCCGTGCTCAACACGTGCCTCAAGCCTCGGAGCGACGA
>DATFBI010000080.1:0-7245 GCA_035253925.1 Propionibacteriaceae bacterium | reverse complement strand
CGATGTGCGTTTCATTGGTGGCCTCGATGCCAAGGTGACTGAGGGCACGAACATCTCCATCATTCCGGCCGTCGCTGGCGGCTGACCGCATGAGCGCTGAGCCCTTCGACAGGCTCAGGACGGCGCTTGTCGAAGTGCGCCCTTCGATAGGCTCAGGGCACATTGCCGCCTGGCGTTAGCTATGAAGTTGCGCTCATCAATGACGCTGTTTGCCCACGCCGATCCCAAGAAAGAAATCTTCAAGCAGGTGATCGATCAGTATTAGGACAGCCCAGATCCGGAGACCGTGCGTCGCCTGTAACGATTCTTTGATCGACCTTGCTGCCAGGACCGGTCACCGTGTGCAATGTAGCTACATCTCGGCGCCGTAGTTTGAACGGCAGATCCGCAGCTGAGTAGCTAAAGGGGAGGGTAGGCCTTGCCGGATCGGAGCCGCACCGCCAACGTGCTCACGATCATGATGACCGATGTGGTCGGCTCAACCGAGCTGCGGCGGGCGCGTGGCGACCAGGACGCCGACGAGATTCTCGGTCTGCAGGCAGCGATTGTGCAGCATCACGTGGCAGCATTCGGTGGTCGCATACACAAGTCCCTCGGCGATGGGTTCCTCATATCCTTCCCCTCGAATGTGGCGGCGGTCAGTGCCGCCGCGGCCATCCAGCGTGCACTGGACGAGCACAACGCCACGGACTCCCAACGCGCCGTCGAAGTCCGCATCGGCATCCACTCCGGTCAGGTGACCGAGCGGGATGGCGATCTGTTGGGGCCAACGGTGCATGCCACGGCCCGCGTTATGGCTGAGGCAATCGGTGGCGAGATCCTGATCACCGACGAAATACGCCAGGACGCGGAGCCGCAGCTTGAGTACTCATTCCTCGACTCCGGGCTTTTCTGGCTGCGGGGGTTTCCGGAGCTGTGGCGCCTGTACGGGGTCTCCTGGAGCGACACGTCGGCTGGAACGCGTCTCAGTACCGCGCCGTCGGGACTCACGCCGTTTGTGGAGCGCGATACAGAACGAGCAAGCCTACGCCGGCTGGTTGACGACACGCTGGGCGGGCATGGCAGGTTGGCGCTGGTCGCCGGCGAGCCAGGCGTTGGCAAATCACGGCTGGTCGCTGAAATCGGTGACGAAGCTCGGGCGCGTGGCATGCGGGTGCTGACCGGGCACTGCGCGCAGATGAGCAGCGCGTCACCC
This sequence comes from Propionibacteriaceae bacterium, assembly GCA_035253925.1. Taxonomy (GTDB): domain Bacteria; phylum Actinomycetota; class Actinomycetes; order Propionibacteriales; family Propionibacteriaceae; genus Microlunatus. Next base: position 6,050 of record DATFBI010000080.1, on the reverse strand, counting down.
TACCTGCCGTACGTCGAGATGATCGAACAGGCGATCAGCAGCCCCCGCAGTTCGCTCGCGCTATGGACGGCGCTTGGCGGTGTGGCCCCCGAAATTGCTCGTATCGCCCCCGCGCTGCGACGTGCCTTTCCGGACATTCCGCCCCCCATCGAGTTGCCAGCGGAGCTGGCGCGCCGGTACGTGTGGAACAGCTTCGGCGAGTTCGTCAGCCGGGCCGCGCAGGGCCAGCCGCTACTGCTGGTGCTAGAGGACCTGCATTGGGCCGACGAGTCGACTCTGCTGCTCACCGAATACTTGGCGCGCTTACTGCCGGACATGCCAGTGCTGGTACTCGGCACCTACAGAGACCTTGAGGTGAATCTCCAGCATCCGTTGGCTCGCGTCATCGGCCACTTGGCGCGCCAACGGTTGGTGGAACGCATGAACCTGCGCCGGCTGTCGTTCAATGGGGTACGCGCGATGGTGGAGGCGCTGGCCGGGCAGCCCGCACCCGAGCGGTTGGTGCAGGTGATCGACCGCGAGACGGAGGGCAATCCGTTCTTCGTGGAAGAGGTCTATCTGCATCTTGTGGAGTCCGGCGTGCTACTGGACAAGTCCGGCAGGATGCGTCTTGATCTTCAGGTGGACGAGGCGTCGGTGCCGGAGAGCATCCGGTTGGTGCTCGGGCGACGCCTGGATCGCCTGGCCACCTCTACCCGTGAAGTGCTTGTGGCAGCAGCAGTGTCGGGCAGGATGTTCATCCCCGAGCTGGTCGGCGAGGTGGCCGAGGCCGACCCGGACCAGCTGGTAGATGCCTTCGATGAAGCGGAGCGAGCGCGGCTGCTAGCGCCGGGCAGGGTGCCCGGCGAACTGATGTTCGGCCACGAGTTGATCCGCCAGACGTTGCTAGCTGGCGTACCTGCTGTGAACCGTCAGCAGCTGCACCTACGGACCGCAGATGCAATCGCGCGCCTCTACCCAGACGATCTCGAGGCTCACGCCGGAGAGCTCGCCTACCACCTATCGCTCGCCGGAGGCTCCGCGGATCGGGCCAGCCTGGTTCACTACCTGACGATCGCCGGCGAGCGGGCGTTCGACGCCGCGGCATTCGACGACGCGGTTGGCCACTTCGAGAAGGCACTATCGCTGATGCCGGACGATGGCCAGCTCGGCCGGGCGCAGCTGCTGGAGCGGCTGGCGATGGCAGTCCGCAGCGTGGGCCGCTGGGAGGCCGCTTTGAGCACGATGAACGATGTGTTGGACCGCTACCAGGCGCTTGGACAAGTCGGGGCCATCGGCCGATTGGGTTGGGCCATGGTCTACCAGCTGGTGTGGAATGCACGGCTGGAAGAAGGGGTGCAGGTCGGGCGCCGGACGCTGGCCGCACTCGGCAACACCGTCAGTGCCGACAAAGCTCGCCTACTATCAGGGCTGGCGTTTGCGATCAGCGTAAGCGGCGACTATGCCACAGCGACGACCATGTTCGGACAGGCGCGTGCACTTGCGGAACAAGTGGGCAACGAGCGGGCGATCGCCGACGTGTTGCACATGCAGACCATCCACCATTTCGTCTATGCCGAGTTCGCGGAGGGAATCCGGGTCGGCCTGCAGGCCGCCGAGACGTTCGAGCTTGAGAGTGCGCTGTGGGATCTCTGTAGCGTGCAGGCGTTCGTGATCTTTGAAGACGGCAATCTCGGCAGTCGGGAGCAGGCGACGCGCCTCGCCGACAAGACGCTTGGGCTCGCCGACCGGCTGGGTCACCTAGGTGGGGCATTCATGGTGCTTTCCGACCGGATCCGCTTCGCGGCGATGCTCGGCGACCTGCCGCAGGTGGAAGCGCTCGGTCCTCAGATCGTTGATATCGGCGAGCGAGGCGGACTGCCGTGGCGCTATTTGGGCCACCTCTATCTGGGCTTGGCTGCGCACCGGCGAGGCAATGCTGAGCGCGCCGAGGCTCAGCTGCGAAACGCTGTCCAGCTGGAGCCGTCGGGCGCGTTCGCCGGGCAAAGCGCCGCGGTGCTGGCGCGGCATCTCGCCTTCTACGGGCACACCGAGGAGGTGATTGATCTCTTCGGCTCAGCCCGGTCGAAGCTGCCCAGGCTCGATCGGGTGAACGGCATCGGCTCCTGGAGCTGCCTGCTCAACTTCGTTGAAGCGTTGTATTTGTGTGGTCTAACCGAGGAGGTGGCAGCACTGTCTCCGCTTGTCGAAGGGGTACTCGAGCTGGACAAGAGATGGATCAGCTTCGACGGGCGGCTAGGGCTGACCCGTGCGGGACTCGTAGCCGCGGCGGCTCGTCGTTGGGAAGAGGCTGAACGCCACTTCAGTGTGGCCCGCGAGGTCGCTAGGCAGATGGGCAATCGGCTTGAGCTGGCCGACTTGGACCGCCTAGAGGCCGGGATGCTGCTGGACCGCGGAGGGAAGGGCGACCGCGAGCGGGCTGCGGAAATGCTTCAGGAGGCTTGGTCGGCATACCGCACATTTGGCATGCCTTCCTACGCCGCTGAGGCGGAACGGCTACAAGATCTGGCCAAAGGTACAGCGGGGTCAGGGCGACTATGAGCATTACCGTGGGTCACAGGTCCCCGCGCCGACGTCGTAGTAAATGGTCAGGTATGCCCGACCTCAAGTAACGGCGGGGCCGCCCTCCGCCGTAGTCTGAACGCGCGGCTGCACTAATGGGCAGCTAGCAAGGAGGCAGCCCTTGTCGGAGACCGGACGTGTAGCCAGGGTGCTCACGATCATGATGACTAACGTCGTCAGCGCGACCGATCTGCTGCCGGCGCGCAGCGATCGAGATGCCGACGACATCCTTGCGTTGCAGGCCGCGGTCGTGCACAACGAGGTTGCGAAATTCGGTGGCCGGGTGCACAAGTCGTTGGGCGACGGGTTCCTTATCTCGTTCCCGTCCACCGTGGCCGCGGTCCGTGCCGCCGCCGCTATTCAGCGGGCGTTGCATGAACACAACACCGCAGACCCCCAGCGCTCGATCGAGATCCGTATCGGTATTCACACGGGCGAGGTAACCGAGGAGGACGGCGACCTGCTGGGACAGGCCGTGCACGCCGCCGCCCGGGTAATGGCAGAGGCGGGCGGAGGGCAGATACTCACCACCGACGATGTCCGTAAATTCGCTCAGCCGCAGCTGAACTTGTCTTTTTTTGACTGGGGGTTGTTCTGGTTGCGAGGTTTCCCAGAGAGCTGGCGGCTGTACGAGGTGTCCTGGAACAACACTTCGGCGGGCGTGCGGGCCAGTGCTGTGCCGGAGCCGCTCACGCCGTTTGTTGAGCGGGACGCCGAGCTGGCCAGCCTGCGCCGGCTTCTCGACGAGGCACGGGCCGGGCACGGGAGGCTAGGGCTGGTCGCCGGCGAGGCAGGCGTTGGCAAGTCGCGGCTGGTGGCGGAGATCAGCGACGAGGCCGAGGCGTGCGGGATTCGAGTGCTCACCGGACACTGCAGAGAGATGATGGGCGCCCCGCCTTATCTGCCATATGTCGAGATCATTGAGCAGGCGATCAGCAGCCGGCGCAGCCCGCTGGCGCTGCGACAGGCGCTTGGCGACGTTGCGCCGGAAATCGCACGCATCGCGCCCGCGCTGCGGCGAGCCTTCCCCGATATCCCAGCGCCGATCGAGGTGCCAGCTGAGCTGGCGCGCCGCTATGTGTGGAACAGCTTCAGCGAGTTCCTTGGCCGCGCCGCACAGCGCCAGCCGTTGCTGCTCATTCTGGAGGACCTGCACTGGGCCGACGAATCGACGGTGCTGCTCACCGAGTACCTGGCGCCGCTGCTGCCAGAGATGCCGGTGCTCGTCCTTGGTACGTACCGGGACCTCGAAGTGGATCTCAACCATCCGCTGACCCGGGTGATTTCGCACCTGGATCGGCAGCGCCTAGTGGAACGGGTAAGCCTGCGCCGGCTGTCGGTCGACGGCGTACGTACCATGCTTGGCGCCCTGGCCGGCCAGGCAGCACCTGAGCAGTTGGTGCGGATCATCGAGGGCGAGACCGAGGGAAACCCGTTCTTCGTCGAAGAGGTTTATCTGCACCTTGTCGAATCCGGCGTGTTGCTTGACGAGCACGGCCGGCTGCGTCCTGATCTGCGGCTTGACGAGGTATCAGTGCCGGAGAGCATCCGACTCGTGCTGGCGCAACGGTTAGATCGACTCACCCCGTCCACGCGTGAGGTGCTGGTGGGCGCCGCGGTCTCGGGCAGGGCCTTTGACTCTGAAGTCGTCTGCGACCTGGCCGGCGTCGGCCCTGACGCACTCATCGAGGCGTTCGACGAGGCGGAGCAAGCCCGGCTCGTCTTACCTGGCAAGGGGCCTGGCCAGTTGTTGTTCAGCCACGAGCTGATCCGGCAGACATTGCTTTCTGGCCTTTCAGCGACCAAGCGCCAGCACCTGCACCGCAAGGCCGCTGAGGCAATCTCGCGACGGTACGCCGACGACCTCGAGGCCCACGCTGGAGATCTCGCCTATCACCTGTCGCATGCCGGGCACTCCGGCGACCGGGAAAGCCTGGCGCGATATCTCACCATTGCCGGTGACCGAGCCTTCGAAGCGGCAGCGTTCGATGATGCAGTTGGCCACTTTGAGCACGCACTCTCTCTCGTCCCGCTCAAAGATCGGCTCGGCCGTGCCCAGCTGCTGGAGCGGCTGGCAATGGCTCTGCGCAGTGTCGGTCGGTGGGACGACGCACTACGCACGATGGACCAGGCCTTGGACGGCTATGAGGCTCTGGGACAGGCGGAGAACATTGGCAGGCTGGGCTGGGCCATGGTGTACCAGCTCACCTGGACTGCCCGGATAGCTGAGGGAGCCCAGGTCGGTCAGCGGACGCTGGCCGCACTCGGCGACACCATCAGTGCAGACAAGGCTCGGGTGCTCTCCGCGCTGGGCTGGGCCATCAGCCTCACCGGTGACTATGCCGCCGCAACAGCCATGTTTAACCGGGCACGTGCCATTGCTGAGCAGGTGGGCAGTGAGCGGGCGCTGGCAGACGTGCTGCACATGCAGACTTTTCACCATCTCAGCTTCGGCGAATTCGCCGACGGAGTGCGAGTCGGCCTGAAGGCCGCCGAGACTTTCGAGCAAGAGAGTGCGCTCTGGGATCTCTGCAGCGTGCAGGCATTCGTGATCTACGAGGACGGCACGCTCGGCAGCCGTGAGCAAGCGGCCAGCCTCGGCGATAAGACAATGGGCATCGCCCAGCGGTTGGGCCACCTCGGTGCGGTGTTTCTGGTGCTGTCCGACCGGATCCGCGAGGCCGCGATTCTCGGTGATCTTCCGCGGGTGGATGCGCTTGGTCCGCAGATTGTGGATGTCGGCGAGCGAGGCGGGCTGCCGTGGCGCTATGTGGGCAACATCTATCTGGGCCTAGCTGCGCACTGGCGAGGCAAAGCAGAACTTGCCGAGGCGGAGCTGCGAACCGCTGTTCAATTGGAGCCCCCTGTCGCGTTCGCTGGGCAGAGCGCCTCGCTGCTCGCGCGGCATTTGGCCTATCACGGGCGCGCCGACGAGGTAATGGATCTCTTCGAGTCGGCACGGTCGGAGTCGAGATTGCCCAGCCTCGACCGGGTGAATGGCATCGGCTCCTTGAACTGCATGCTGGGCTTCGTCGAGGCGTTCTACCTGTGTGGCCGCTACGAGGACGCGGCGGCACTTTCGCCGTACGTCGACGCGGTAATCGAGGACGGCAGAAGGTGGCTCACCTTTGACGGCCGGCTGGTTGAAACCCGTGCCGGACTGGCTGCCGCCGCTGCCCGTCGCTGGGAAGAAGCCGAGCGCCACTTCGCTGTTGCCCGCAAGGTCGCAATGCAGATGGGCAACCGGCTTGAGCTGGCCGACCTGAATCGCTTGCACGCTCGGATCTTGCTGGATCGCGGCGACAGGGGCGACTACTCGCGAGCCGCCGAGATGCTTGAGGGTGCGCTGGCTGCCTACCATGCCTTCGGCATGCCCGCGTACATCGCCGAGGCAGAGCGCCTGTTACGCCAGACGGCGGGCTAACTCGTCGGTCAGCCGGGGCTAGCGGTGTACGGCTTGTCCGGCCAATAGGCCCACTCCTCGAAGT
>DATFBI010000079.1:0-9024 GCA_035253925.1 Propionibacteriaceae bacterium | reverse complement strand
GAGTTCGTGCCGCGATTGCACCAGAAGATCAACATCAGCTCTGCTGATCGCTCTGTGCGGCTTCCCGACTATGTGGAACCGAGCGTCGGTCTGGTAGTGAACTTCCGACCCGAGCACCGCGTACGCCTGGACTGGAGCATGCATTACGACGCCCCCTCGGGCCGCATAACGTGCGCGATTGACGACCCGCCAGAGCCGCAAAGTATCCGTGACCTGGCCGAGGAGCGGCGCAAGTTGGCGTCGCTGCCGCTGCCGTACCGAGACATTCCTCAGTTAGCTAGCCCGGATAAGGAGCTGCCACAGCACCCAGCCGCGCACGTGCTCCTGGATGGCACGGCAGCCCTGAAATTTGTCGAGCAAGTGCTACCGCAGCTGACACCAGCAGGTGTGCAGGTCAACCTTGAGGGAGAGGTGCGCGAATACCGCGAAAGCGACTCAAAACCCAGCATTGAAGTTGCGGCTGTGGAACGGGTCGATTCCGCTGACTGGTTCGACCTCCATGTCCAGGTATCGATCGACGGCGAAGTGGTTCCGTTCCAGGATTTGTTCATCGCGCTGACCGAAGGTCAGGACTTTCTGATCTTGGATACCGGGGTCTACTTCTCATTGGACCGACCCGAGTTCTCCCAGTTGCGGGAGCTGATCGAGGAGTCCAAGGCCCTGCAAGATCATCATCGTCCAGAGCTGACCATCAACCGGTTCCAAGCAAGCCTCTGGGAAGACCTAACCAATCTAGGGGTGGCGATCGATCAATCAGCTCGCTGGGAACATGCGGTACGCGGGCTGACTGACGCCTCGTCCATTGAAGATGTCGAGGTTCCCGCGGCGCTGCGGGTCACACTCCGGCCCTATCAGCTCCAGGGCTACCGCTGGTTGCGCTTTTTGTGGAGTCATCAACTGGGCGGCATCTTGGCTGACGACATGGGGCTAGGCAAGACCGTCCAGACGCTTGCGCTGATCTGTCACGCCCGCCAACTTTGCCCTGAGCAGCCCCCGTTCCTGGTCGTGGCGCCGACCAGCGTGGTCTCGAACTGGTACACCGAAGCGGCCAGATTCGCACCGGACCTCCGCGTAGCGTGCCTCACCGAATCGGAGTCCAAGCGCGGCGCCCGGTACAGCGAGGCGGTGGCTGCCGCCGACCTGGTGATCACCTCCTATGCACTGCTGCGAATCGACAACGACAAGCTCACCGACATGGACTGGGCAGGAGTGGTGCTCGATGAGGCCCAGTTCCTCAAGAACCATCGGGCCAAGACCTACCAATGTGCCCGCCGCCTTATCGCACCGTTCAAGCTCGCGATTACCGGAACCCCGCTGGAGAACAGCCTTATGGATTTATGGGCGCTGCTGTCGATCACCGCCCCTGGACTGTTCCCCGATCCGGATCGGTTCTCCGAGTACTACCGGCGACCCATCGAGCGCAGCAAGGATGCGATTCGGTTGCACCAGCTGCGGCGTCGTATCCAGCCACTGATGTTGCGTCGTACCAAGCAGAGCGTTGCGGCGGAGTTGCCGCCCAAGCAAGAGCAGATTGTCGAAGTCGAGCTGGACTCAAGGCATCGGCGCATCTACCAGACCCACCTGCAACGGGAGCGGCAAAAGGTGCTCGGTCTGATCGAGGATCTCGATAGGAACCGCTTTACGGTGCTCCGGTCGCTAACTCTGCTACGCAGGCTGAGTTTGGACGCTGCATTGATCGACGAGGCTCACGTGGGGGTACCGGCGGCAAAAACTGAAGTGCTGCTCCAGGACCTAAGCGCGCTCGTCGGCGAAGGCCACCAAGCGCTGGTCTTCAGCCAGTTCACCAGCTTCCTCAGCAGAATCCGTAGCCGCCTGAATGAGGTGGAGATCTCCTACGCTTACCTCGACGGGCGTACCAGGAATCGGGAACGGGTGATTCAGCAATTTCGCGACAAGACCGCCTCAGTGTTCTTGATCAGCCTGAAGGCCGGTGGGTTCGGCCTCAATCTGGCAGAGGCCGATTACTGCTTCGTGCTCGATCCATGGTGGAACCCAGCAATTGAGGCGCAGGCAGTTGACCGAACCCACCGGATCGGCCAAACAAAGACAGTTATGGTCTACCGGCTGGTTGCCAAGGACACCATTGAGCAGAAGGTTATGGACCTCAAAGCGCGCAAAGAAGAACTCTTCGAGTCGGTGGTTGGTGGCGAGGCTTTGGCCGGTGTGGAGCTGACCGCAGACGAGATACGAGGGCTTCTCGGGGCGTAGCAAAGTGTTGTAATCTGGTCCGCGCCATACAGCAAGGAGTCACTTGGGGGCTTGTTTCGAGCATTCAAACACCAGGCCTGATGTCCACTTTTTGACATGTCCAGAAGGTGACAATCCGGCCTGTGGGGCTCGACACGATTTGGTCTCCTTCGCTAATTTCTTGCTGTGTCAGGAGTTGGTTAGCCAACAAATGACGGGCATCGCCCTTCGACAGCGTTCATCTTGAACGTTCCTCTTGGGGGAGGGAACGTCGGGGTGTGGTCGGGTGAGTGGTCTTCATGCTGCCGGTGAGGTGCGAGAAGCGCGCTTCGCAGTCAGCGAGTTGAGCACTCACTGTTGGGCCCACGGCCGCTCACGCTCGGGGAATGTGCTCGTGCCTCTCGCCTCTGGTGGGAGGCACGAGTGTTTTTGTCGCCCATGCTGCTGCTGTTGAGAAATTCCTGAGGACGACCCGCGAACTACGGCAAATACGAGCCCGAGGTGCGCTTCTCGACATACCTTGTGACGTCCTAGTTGCTCGCTCCCGTCGGCTAACTCCGCGGCGCATCAAAACGCCCGAACACCGGCGCAATGGTCCGAGTGCGCGCACCCTCATAGGCAGCGAGGATGAGACACAACACCTCAACTCCCGTCTTTCTCGGTGTGCAGCGGACGTGTCCCAGAGCGCAGACAGTCGGCGAAGTACCCGATCTCGAGCGCATAGGAGTCCACCGCGAGAGACCTTCGCCTTCCGGTTCACCGGCTCCAGAGCTGAGATCGGCGTCCGCGAACAACCACTTATTGACTAGTTAGGGCTCTGGTTTGGCACTCAGCCAATGAACGCGAGGATCAGTAACGACGCATATAGCTTGGCGTGACGAGCTCTCGTTGGGTGGCCCGCCTATGCAGCAGCCAGGCTGCCAGCACGCCGCCAACTGCACCGCCCAGGTGCGCTTGCCAGCTGACGCCGGCGGTACCCGGGAGGACACCCCAGATAAGTCCCCCATACAGAAGTAAGACGATCACCGCTACCGCAACCTGCGCCGGGCGTCTGGACCAAACTCCTCGCGCGAGCAGGTATGTCAGCCAGCCGAAGATTAGCCCACTGGCACCCAGGATGATGGTGTTTTCAGGCGTCATTAACCACGCTGTCATCCCCGAAATGATGATAATGATCAGCGACGAGACGAACCAGCGAGCGAGGCCGCTGAGGAGCACAAGAAATCCGAGAATGAGGAAGGGCAAGGAATTGCTGATGAGGTGGTCCCATCCCGCGTGCAGGAAGGGTGCGGTAAAGATTTCCGGCATACCGTCGATGTCACGAGCTTGAATGCCCAACTGATCTAGTTGGTTGCCGCTCAGCTGATCAAGAAGCTCCAGCATCCAGAGTCCACAAAGCAGCAACAGCATGAAGAGGGCGGCCCAGCCAGGGCGCGGCGCCGTCCGATCGGCCATCGGTCACCTTTCGCATGTCTTCGTCGTTGCGGCGCCACAGGGCAACCACTTCTAGGGTTCTAGACTGCCTGGCGCCGCCAAATCATTCTCCTCGACGCGATCCATGCCGAGCCCTCACGGTGGCCGCCGTAGCGGATCGAGTGTCCGCCATTCAATCTCTTCAGTTAGGAATCGCAGTGGTGGGTAACCCCCTGGCATAAGGAGGAAATCAGCCATGTCGTTCCAAGAGTCTCAGCCAACACTCAATCCCGATGATTCGTCCGACCAGCCTGACAGCCTTGAGGTCGACCTGGACAATCCACTGGACCCACCCGAGGACACTGAGTACGTTGACCAAGATCGTCCACTAGACCCGCCTGGCGGCCAGGAGATCCCGGAGAAGGGATAGAGCTGGCGGTCACAGATCTTGAGGTCAACTGCGCATCCAGGCTGACGTGGCTGCGGGGCTGGATCGGGCTCGCGGATACGCCGCTCGAGTCGGACTCCTGATGCCTGTCGCCTAGGAACCAGGTCGACCTTAGGCCAGCACCGTAGTGCCCAGTAAGCGACCAATCAGGAACGTGGCCGCGAGCGCCAACGCACCCCCAACAACGACCCGAACCATCGGCCTGAAGATCGGACTGTCTCCGAGGTAACCGCCGGTTGCCCCAGTGATCGCCAAGGCAAACAAGACGGCAGCAAAAGTGGCTGGGATACGCGTCGAGGCGGGAAAGATGAGCATCGCCAGCAGTGGCAACAAACCGCCGATGGTGAAAGCCAGGGCCGAGGCGTAGGCGGCCCGCCAGGGGCTCACGATGTCGCTTTGGTCGATGTTGAGTTCGGCATCCAGGTGCGCCGCGAGAGCATCGTTGGCGGTCAGCTCCTTAGCTACCTGACGCGCGGTCTGCGGACTCAATCCCTTGTCCTGGTAGAGCTTGGTCAGTTCGGCAAGCTCTTCCTGAGGCATGGTTGCGAGCTCAGTCCTCTCCTTGGCGATCAACGCACGCTCGCTGTCACGTTGGCTGCTCACCGAGACATACTCGCCAAGTGCCATCGAGATAGCACCGCCGACCAAGCCCGCAACGGATGCGGCGAGAATCGGCCCAAGCAGTGGCGTAGCGCCAGCCACTCCAACCGCAATCGCCGCCACCGACACAATGCCGTCGTTGGCCCCCAGTACGCCGGCGCGGAGCCAATTGAGCCGGTTCGCCAGACCTCTGGCGTGCGGCTCGTCGGCGTGGATGGCGTCCGATCCCGTCACGTCGCCGAGTCAAGCACGACACCTAACGATCTGGTAGGTAAGGCTTTCGTCCAGTCCCCTACGGTGCATGCTGTTGGTCGGGAGGTCGACAGTGACGGTCGGTTACTCAGGCACGCCGTTGCCGCAAAAGCTCGGCATCAAGCCGGGCATGTCGATCGTGGTACTAGGGGCGCCGTGCGACATTGATGCCATCCTCGGTGAGCTGCCCGCAGGCGTCACAATTAGCCAACGGCTGACCGGCCACCGCGACTTGGTGTTGATCTTCATCACCCGCCAAGTGGAACTGACATCCCGGCTTCCTGCGCTGATCGATGCCATCGCACCCAATGGCGTGATCTGGGTGGCCTGGCCCAAGCGGGCTAGCAAGATCGAAACTGACATGACCGAGGACGTTATCCGGGAAATCGTGCTGCCTGCTAGCGGGTTGGTCGACGTCAAGGTCTGCGCCATTGATCAGGTCTGGTCAGGCTTGAAGCTGGTGATCCGAAAGGAACTTCGCTGACGCCGGCCACTAGTGCTGTCCTCCGGCAGCCTTATCGCGCAAGGCATTTACGGTTTCCTATCCTGGGTCGTTGGGCTTTTCGTTCTCAGACGCTATGGCTCCCGACCTTGACCGGGCGGCAGGCAATCACGCCACCAAGCTTGGAAACAGCGGACAGTCTCAGACGTCCCCCAGCTGCTTAGCCGAGCGGCTTTACCCGTACGGTCAGGTAGCTTGTCAAGACCTCGCTTGGGTCAATCAGGACTGTGCTGTCCGAGATCCGGCGTGCGTCGTGCAAACCGTGCGCCGGCCAGCTGCTGCACGGCGTCAGGGACAGAAAGTATCCAGTGCGATACCAGGGAAAGCCGCTGCGGCCACCGGCCTCCATCGAATACCAGACGTACGGGAATACTTCGACGTCCCATTCCAGCTCGATCGCAATGCCATGCGATGGCCGGTTGACGCTGATCATCGGCCGGGAGAAATCGCTCAGGTAGGCCAATCTGGTCTCGCCGGTGTCGGCCTCTGGTAGCAGGCTGAGATTGATCATCGCTCCGGGCCCATGCGACCGGGGCCATGGCATGAGGTCGTCGTAGTTGATACCGGGGCTGGTTCGTGGATCAGGACGTACGACTGCGGCAGCCGCGTCCACGATGGTTTCCCGACCCAGCAGCACACCTCCGAGCATGAGCTGGCTGCCCCACATTGCCTCGATGCGCTCCCGACCAGCGTTGCGTACCGTCTCGCCGACGGTCACCTCATGGTCGCGTATTGAGATGATCTTGGTGACCTCGAAGGGTGAGCGGACCAGCCGACCAGTCATCCGGACTGACGACCCGGTGAATTCCCAGTCCATCCAAGTCAGGCGTGCTTCCCCGTCGTAGCCCCACTCCACGCCGTGTACTGATACCGCATCGCCACCGTTGGGAAACAACGTTTGCCAACCACCAGCGAGGCTATCGATCATCTGCGCCTCGGCGGTGCCCGGCATAGAATTGCTGCCGCGCGGCGGCAATCCCCAAGGTGGCGTCCACAGCAATGCCGCGGCGTCGGCGTTGCGGGTCAACGACGTTATGGTCCCACCCAGTGCAGGGATGATCTCTATCGTGACGGCCTCGCTGGAGAGCCGGAGAATGTCCCAGCCTCGGATGTGTCGTTCCTCCAGCTGGGCCATGCGCTGAGCCTATTGGCAGCACCGCCAGCGTCGGGTCAGTCAGGGACCTTCAGCGCCGTCACTGTCTGGTTGGAGTCGTCGCTCATCAGCAGCGTCGTCTCGCTGCGCGGCAGGTCAAAGGCAACCGTGCCGCGGACCCGCTCCCCAGGGCGCAACGTGCCGGTGTCCAGCATGGAGTCCCCGGCTCCTTCAATCGCGGTTTCAAACAGCTGACCTGTTTGATCAAAGACTTGGAAGTTGTACGGGTCGTAGTCGACCGCCCCAGAGTCACAGATCAGCTCGACCTCGACTCGGAGATAACTGCCTGAAGTTGGTGGTGTCTGACCCTCGGTTACCCAGGAATGCTCGAGCAAGATCAACTGTCCACTACCTTCGCTGGTGGTGAACTGGATCCTGTCCCCTTGAGCGCTGAACTGAGGGACGGGTTGCCTGCTAGCGACCGGGGGGCTGATGTGAGTATCGGCGAAGTGTGCCACGAAGCTGGCCGCCGCGACGATGATCGCGACGACAAGGATGACGCCTACCGTGATGAAGTTCGCGCGCCTGGATGCCCGGTTGATGGCTGCCCGGGAGGAACGCGCTGGGGTGGGATACGGCTTGATTGGCGGCGTCTCACCTGGGCCGGGCGCCCAGGGCACGAAGGACGGCCCGCTGGGCGTCGGTCCCATCCCGGTGCGTTCTGAACCGCTGGGCTCGTCCATTGCGTATCACGGTAGCGCAGGATTTGCTCTCTGCCGACCCCGGGGAGCTCCGCTCTTGCAAGGCGATGGCATCGGGCAGGTGCGGAACAGCGTGCCGCGGTCCCCCGACATCACCCTTGGACCCTGGTCTTGAGAGCCTTGAGTGCCTTGTTGTCCACAGCAGCATCACCAGGCAATCACCTATCCACAGATCTGCGCTGAAGCGCACGATTCGGCTTCGCGTGCGCAAGCTCTCGGCATGACAGCTTCGAAGGAACCAAAGCAAGGATCAGTACGCCGAAGGACCGCACGCAGGAAGGCTCAGCGACGCCAGCGACGTCAGCGCGGCCGGGCGCCGCAGCCAGTGGCGCCTACCCGGCTTACACCAACCCGGCTCAAGATTCGTCGGCCAGATGATCTTCTGGCCATCATCCCGTACACGATCGGATTCCATCCGGAAGAAGACATCGTCACGGTGTTCATTAAGTCCGGTCGGGTGAAGCTCACCACACGTACCGACATTCCGCCGGAATCGGCCAGCGACGATCTTGCCAACTGGATCGATGCACTTGCCAAACGTGAAGGGGCTGAGGCGCTTGCGCTGGTCGCCTACAGTGACGCACCCTTGCCCGCGCAGCGGCTCCTCACCCGACTAATGGATCGACTCGGTGACCACCACGACTTGACCGATGTGCTTTACGTCGGACATGGCAGGTGGTGGTCGTTGACATGTGGTGAGGAGTGCTGCCCGCTGGCGGGCTCACCATACGACCTCACATCCCACCCGATCTCGGCTGCGGCAGTCTTGGCCGGCCTTGGCGTACGGGCGAGTCGGCGTGAGTTGGAGGCGTTGGTCAGCGGTCCGGCCGAGGCAGACCTAGAGCGTTTGTCGGCGCTGGCTGAGGTCCTTCGCACCGAGCTTGAGCGGTCTGACAAGTCTGTTGCGGCTGCAGAACTCCTTGTCAGCACCATGGACCGAGCGCTGGCCGATCCTGCTGATCTGGACGAGAAGAACTCTATGCTGCTGGGGCTATTAGTGGCCGACGTCCTTGTTCGTGACGTGGCTTGGGCGCAAATCAGTCCGAGCGACGCCGAAGAACATGTCCAGCTGTGGGCGAGGGTGGTTTGGCAAGTACCGCCGGCGCTGGCCGCGGCACCGCTGTGCTTGCTTGGCATTGCCGCTTGGGTCGCCGGTCATGGCGCGCTACTTAACTGTTGCTGCGAGCGCGTCTTGCAAATCAACCCCGATTATTCGATGGGAAGGTTGCTTGCCGACATAAGTGCACGGGCAATTCCTCCCTCAATCTGGCACGAGATCAGAGACGACATGCGGGCTGAGTTCGACGCCGACTGGGCACCCTTGGCCGGGTAATGGGCGAGCTGGTCGGCGAACCCACCTGGGTGCTGCAACAGCCACTAGGTTGTGACCATGACTCGCTTCGTGGTCTGCGGAGAGACCCTGATCGACCTAGTGCAGGCAGACGTCGGTAGCAATGACTCGTTCAGCTCAACCTGGCTCGCCCTGTCGGCGGGAGGTCCAATGAACTCCGCAGTCGCACTGGGCAAGCTTGGTGCGGATACGCACTTCCTGGGCCGCATCTCACGGGACGCCTTCGGGCGCCAGCTGCGCCAGCACATCTTGGAGGCGAACGTCAAGCTCGACCTTGCAACGGAGTCATCGCAGGCCACTTCGATAGCAGTCGTCAGTCTGGACGAGCAAGGCGTGGCGAGCTACACCTTCCACTTCAACGACACCGCTAACTTCGGCTGGCAGATCGATGACTTG
>DATFBI010000078.1:0-2525 GCA_035253925.1 Propionibacteriaceae bacterium | reverse complement strand
CGCGGGTTCGGTTGGTCCCGGAGCATCAGCGATGCTCCCAGCAGAGCCTTGTGTGACCCCAGTGGTCTCGGCGACTGATGCTGCCGCCGAATCGGTCGCCCCGGGTGCCGCGGCCTGCGTGTCTTGTGCAACGTCGGGCGCTGCCTCGGTCGAGTAACCCCCAGGCTCATCGGAATCCGTTGGTTTGTCGTCGCCCTCAACACGGTCCTTGACGTTCTCCATGAACTCCTGGGCCTTGTCCTTCGCCTCGTCCAGAAAACCCATGTGGCGATCCTTCACTGTGTGAACAGCCCAACACCAGGTGTGCGGGTCGGGATCATCCTATGGCGACGGTGGCCACGACAAACAGATCCGTCGGGTCAGGACTAGCGATAGCTCGTGAACTGTACGGCGAAGTCGAGGTTGGCCGCCCTGCAGAGCTTGCCGCTTCGGAAGATCATCTCGACTCTTGCCGCCGGACGCGCAGCTCGTCACCTCGGACCTGGCGCGTACGCTCAGGGTCCTCCGCGCCAGTGTTCGATGCGGTGGTGGTCGGGTGTGAAGCCGTGGCGAACACCCCACAGCACGGCCTGGGTGCGGCTGCTGACGTTGATTTTGCGGTAGATGGTTCGGATATAGGACTTCACAGTGTTCGGGCTCAGGTAGGTGAGCTTGGCCACCTCGGCGTTGCTGTTGCCCTGGGTGATCAACGCCAAGATCTCTGATTCCCGGTCGGTGAGGCCCTCGCTTTGTCCTGGCCAGTTCAGCCCGCCGATGCTGCGGGCCCGCACCGGTGGCTCGCTGATCACCACCTCACCGGCATGAATGGCTTCCAGGGCAGCCACCAGCTCCCGGGCCGGCAAGGCTTTCGACAAATAGCCGTGCACACCCTGCCGGCAGGCACTGTGGACCAGGTCGGGGTGGAAATTCCAGGTATAGACCACAACCCGGCGGGCCCGCGGATTGCCGATCAACACACTGATCTCCTCCTGGTCGGACTCCGGTTGGGCGAAGGTGTCATACAACACAACATCGACCACATCCGATACCGGCTGGTTAGTGTCCAACTCCGCAATCACCACCCGATCGCGATACGGCTCCAAAATGTGCGCCAGGCCCATCACCACAATGTCGTAGTCGTTGACCAGCGCAGCAGTGATCGGTCTCCGCGCGGCAGGCTGCACACCACGACCTTAAACCTCCCTAGGGGTGTAATGCATCCACCCTTTGGGTGGTTCAGTTGGAGACGAAGCAGAACCGACGCCAAGCCACGGCATCCGCTTCACACCGCACCACATCCATCATCTGAGGAGGAAGCAGTGGAAATCATCGGTGTCATCCTCGCCGGCATCATCATCGGCCTATTGGGCAAATTCGTTGCCCCCGGCAACCGGGACAACATCCCGATCTGGCTCACCATCATCTGCGGCATCGGCGGAGTCTTGATCGGCTGGTACATCTACACCGCCTTCGGCGGCGACGGCAGCCCCGGCATCGACTGGGTGCGCTGGCTGATCGCCATCGCGGTAGCCGCCGTGCTGGTCATGATCGCCTCCGCGGTCACCGCCAGATCCCGCACCCGGCTTCCCTGACTCTCCGGTCTGCTGGAGAGGCTGAACACGGGACCAATCCCCAGCCACGCCTCGGTGAGGTCCCGTGTTCCGCAACCCACAAACTGGAGCTCACCCTGGGAAAGTGTTCGCCATAACCTGGGGTGTGCGCGCTCAACGGGATCTTGTTACCAAGATCACTTCCGCCCGCGAATCGAAAGGAGGAGAAGTGAACCGTGGAATCATTGGGACCATTATCGGCGTCCTGGTCATTATCATTTTGGTGATCGTAATCCTGCAACTGACCTAGCTCAGCCGGCTGGGTGCCGCCAATGCGCGACACGTGGTCCAAAGGGTTCACCGCGTTTGAGTTGGAGAGCTGGGCGGGCTATGCCGCGAGTTAGCGGCATAACCCGCCCAGATGTCTGCCCGGAGGCCAGCGGCGAGCGCTGGTCCAAAGGCGGCATGGCATGGCTGAGTCACTTACGCGTCGACGCTCGGTCCTGTCGTCCGCTAGGGGAAGCCGCTCGGGAAGTTCCCGCTTGGCTGGGGCAACTACACGAAGAAGAACGTCAGGCCAAGCACGGCATAGATGGCGAGCAGTTGCAGCCCTTCGTACCAGGTGGACTCGCCGCGTTGGGTGATCTCGTCCGCGATGAGGATCGCGAGGACGATTGCGCCGAGCTCGAACCCATTGAAGACCAGCGCCATCGGGAATGGACCGATGAAGAACGAAGCGAGCACCAGCACCGGTGCCACGAACAGCGCGATCTGGGCGGCGGATCCGACTGCGATGTTCACGGCCAGGCCGACCTTGTCTTTGACGGCGAAGTAGACCGCCACCCAGTGCTCGGCGGCGTTGCCGACAACGGCGACCACGATGACACCGACGAAGAACGGTGAGAGCCCAAGGCTTTCAGACGCCTCGGTGATGGAGCTCACCAGGATCTCCGACATCACGCCGACTGCGACGCCCGCGCCCGCCAACATGATGAC
>DATFBI010000077.1:0-3392 GCA_035253925.1 Propionibacteriaceae bacterium | reverse complement strand
GGAAAGCCACTAACCGAACAGGAGGCCCGCCAGCTGCGCCAGATGATGCGGGCGGTGGTGAATGGCGGGAGCGGCCGGGTGCTCGATGACCTGAAGGGTCCGGCGGTCATGGCAAAGACGGGGACGGCAGAGTACGGCGCCTCTGAACCGCTCGAGGCCCACGCTTGGATGATTGCCGCGCAAGGTGATCTTGCCATCGCCGTGTTCGTCAACGATGGCGAGTCTGGCTCCCAAACGGCCGGACCGCTGGTGCGGAGTTTTCTCAGGCAAGCCGGCTAAGGATTGCGGCGCACCCGACTCGCGCGCCCCTCGACAGGCTCAGGGCGCATTCCCAATGCCTGCACAATGGCGGATCACGAGCGTCGACTTGCGACTGTGACCAGCCATCCTCGCTCGTCACCCTCCACCAGCCCGGCAGACTCCAGGGCGGTGAGCGCGCCGAGACAGGACCGAACACTGACGCCGGCCGCAAGGGCAATGTCGCCGACCGAGCCTCGTCGGCGGGCCGGAATTGCTTCAAAGACAGCGAGTTGGGTTTCGTCGAGCGCATCAGTGGGGCGGGTGCGCCCGTGGGCGACTGGCAGCATTGCCTGACCCATGTCGGAGATCAGTTCCAGCACTTCCGCCGCCGAGGTGACGAGCACCGCCTGGCCGTTGCGGATCATCAGATGCGTCGCCGTGGAGGCCCGCGAGTACACCGAACCGGGAACAGCCATCAGTGGGCGCCCGCAACCAAGCGCCCAGCTCGCAGTGTTGCGGGCACCGGAACGCAACGCCGCCTCCACAACCACAGTGCCCTGTGACATTGCGGCGATCAGTCGGTTGCGCGCCAAGAATCTGACCCGCGTGGGATGGGCACCGGGCGGCAGCTCTGAGACCAGCAACTGATCTTTGGCCAGGGTCTCGAAAAGCCCGGCGTGCGCAGGCGGATAGGCGACGTCGACACCGTTCGCAAGCACGCACACCGTGGGCCCGCCAGCGGCGAGCGCTCCTCGGTGCGCGGCCACGTCAATGCCGAAAGCGCCACCGGAGATCACCGTCACGCCTCGCTCGACAAGGTCGGCGGCAAGGTCTGTCGCTATACCATTTCCGTACGCCGTCGCAGCCCGCGATCCGACAATGGCAACCGACCGCTCCATCAGGTGAGCCAAGTGTCCGGGACCGCGTACCCAAATACCCCAGGGTTCGCCGCCACGTCGCTGGATCGCCTCGGCATGTCGAAGATCATCAAGACCGTCAGGCCACTCGTTATCACCTGGAACGAGGAAACGCATTGCCGCGGCCTTGGCCAGTCGCTCGACCCCCTCGACCGAAACCCGAGCGGCGCGTTCAGCAGCCGGCTTTCCCAGACCACCCTCGGCGATCTTGGCCCAGGCCCCTTTGGCTCCGAGGTTTTGAACCAGCTCGGCGACTACCGGATCACCGCTGTCCACGGCACAGCAGAGCATCATCCGCGCTCGGCGATCCGAGCTCATCATGATCTGACCGCTTCCCGCCTCACGGCGCCGGGCTGCTCCCCGCGCCGCATCGCCAGCGCGATCGCCAGCTCATCCCGGCCCGGCATGTCACGACCGGCCAAATCGGCAATTGTCCAGGCCAGCCGCAACACCTTGTCCACGCCGCGAGTACTGAGTCGGCCACGATCAACGGCCTCGTCGACAGCCTGCAAACCGTCCGGAAGTGGTAGGTGATTCCTCAAATAGGTGCCCGAAACTTCACCGTTGGTCTGCCAGCCGGTCCCGGCCAAGCGGCGACGCTGTCGATCACGAGCCTGCAACACGCGCTCGGCCACCGCGGCGGAGGATTCGGCCCGCTGCAGCGCGGCTTTCAAGTAGGCCTTCCGTAACGGCAGGAACGCCTGATTAATGTCTATGCGATCGCGGATCGGCCCAGAGATCTTATCGGCGTACCGGCGCACCACCATTGGCGAGCAATGACAGTGACCGCCCGGCGTTGCGGCCTGTCCGCACGGGCAGGGATTGGCGGCCAAGATCAACTGAAAACGTGCCGGAAAGCGGGCATGTAGCTCGCTGCGACCCAGAGTGATCATGCCCGACTCCAACGGCGTACGCAGCGCCTCGAGGACGGCGGGCTGGAACTCCGGCGCCTCATCGAGGAAGAGCACACCCTTATGGGCGCATGAGATGGCACCGGGCTTCGCCATTCGCTGCCCGCCGCCCACAATGCTAGTCACCGATGCCGAATGGTGCGGGTCACTGTACGGCGGTCTGGTGATCAGTTCGTCAGCGAGATTGAAGCCGGCAAGCGAGTGCACCGCTGACACCTCCAGTGCGTCATGAACATCTAGATCAGGAAGCAACCCGGGAACCCGCTCGGCGAGCATCGTCTTTCCAACCCCGGGCGGACCATGAAAGAGCATGTGGTGGCGGCCGGCTGCGGCCACCTCACAGGCCCACTTGGCTTCCATCTGACCGACGACGTCGGCCAGATCGAGACGACGGTTCGCGTGCATGCCAGCCCGCTCGCCCATCACCTCGACGGGCTCAACGGCTGGCATCGGAATCCCCTGTAGGAAGGCGACCAATTGAGTGATCGAGGCAATGCCGAATACCTCAATGCCCTCAACCAGTTGAGCCTCTCCCGCTTGGCGCAGTGGGACGATCACCCGCGTGAAGCCTGCCTGCTGTGCCGCCAGAGTCGCTGGCAGGATGCCGCGTACCGGCCGCAGCCGGCCGTCCAAACCAAGCTCGCCCAGCAGGACTGTTCGGCGCAGCTCCTCAGCTTTGAAGACTCCCTGTGCGGCGAGTACCGCAGCGACAATCCCAAGATCATAATGACCGCCGGCCTTTGGCAGGGTCGCCGGACTGAGGTTGATGGTCAGCAACGACATTGGCCACTCCTGACCCGAATTGCTGACCGCAGCCCTGCAGCGATCCCGGGCCTGGTAGAGAGCTGAGTCGGGAAGTCCGACCAGTACGGTGCGCGGCAGCCCTGATCCGATGTCGGCCTCCACCTCGACAATGCGACCCTCGAGGCCAACCAGGGCTACTGAGTATGCGCAAGCTGAGCTCATTCAACCCACCGCCCGCCTGTGGGTGAGGGAAGGTTCCTGACCCGGCACCAACACCACTCCGATGGCGTCTAACCGGATGCTTGACGCCTTCATGCGGTGCTCCCGCATCCACTGAGCAGCCAACTGCCGCAGCGTTCGCATCTTCGTATATGTGATTGCCTCCAGGGGATGACCGAAGCCCAGCCCACTGCGGCATTTCACCTCACAGAAAACCAGCGTTAGTCCGGTCGCGTCAGCCTCAGCAGCAATGATGTCGATCTCGCCCAGACGGCAGCGCCAGTTCCGTTCCAGGATGCGCATGCCTTGCCGCTCCAACTCAGCGCATGCCAGGTCCTCGCCGCGTACTCCGAGCTGCTTC
>DATFBI010000076.1:0-31028 GCA_035253925.1 Propionibacteriaceae bacterium | reverse complement strand
CAGAGCGGGTCAAGAAGTGGCACGTTCTGGCATTGTCTGACACGAAACTGCGAGAAACAGTAAGGAGCGGTTATGGCCGAGCACCCCAATGCCGAGCCCATCCGTCGGGCGTTCGACGCGTTCGCCCGCGGCGACATGGACACCATGAGATCGGTGGTCGCCGAGGACACCGTATGGCACATCCCTGGTCGGGGGCCGCTCGCCGGTGATCACTATGGCCGCGACGCCGTGTTTGAAATGTTCGGCCAGTTAGTGCAGGCGTCGGAGGGAACCTTCACACAGGAGCTGCACGATGTCGTGGCCAGTGATGATCATGTTGTCGCCTTGACGCACGCCACCGCCAGCCGTGGTGCTCACAGCTACGACAGCCAAGACGCATGGGTGTTCCACCTCCGCCAGGACCAGATTGCCGAGGCCTGGTGGCGCCCGGAGGACCTCTACGCTGCCGACCAGTTCTGGACCTAAGCAGGGAGCCGGGTTAAGCGCTCAGCACTTAGGTTGCTCCATCGGAGTTTGGGTCAGCGGCGATCAGACGGCGGGCGACCGCCACCTCGGGTCCGAGCTGGTGCAGGTGTCTGATGAGGCCCTCTGCGGCGGCGTGGAGCGCCTCGTCGGTCATCGGGTCGAGTGCGTCGAGGATGAACAGCGCGGTTGTGGTGTCGCCGCGGAGCTGTGTGCGACGGGCCTGACGCCAGTTCCAGCGTCGGCAGGTCACGCCGGCGTCGTCACACCACACGACCTCACCGGGATCGGGGTGCTCGATCACCGTGGCGCCGTCGGCCAAGGTGTCGAACGGCTCACTGCCGGTGGCGCGAACCAGCCGCGGCCCGCCGGTGTAGCGGATCAGGTCCTCGCCCCCGAGCGGGACCTGGTGCAGCACCGAGACCGCGTTGTAGAGATCGGTGAGCCGGTTCACTCGGGGCAGGCCAGCCGCCGCCCGGCGTAGCAGCGCCTCAAGGCTGTTGCGGGTGCGTTGCGGCTTTGCGCCGAACGCCCGGTAAGCGTCCCGCCACGCCGCCACATGCGGTACCTGGTCGACCGTCTGGCCGCGGAGCGCTGCGCGTGCCGAGC
Source organism: Propionibacteriaceae bacterium (assembly GCA_035253925.1). Lineage (GTDB taxonomy): Bacteria > Actinomycetota > Actinomycetes > Propionibacteriales > Propionibacteriaceae > Microlunatus. The sequence goes on along the minus strand of DATFBI010000076.1, from coordinate 29,957 downwards.
TCTCCGCAGCCTGCAGCAGGGCGTCGCTCGCCTGGTCACTGGGGCTCGGGACGAGCCCATCGACGGCCAGCAGCATCGCACGGTAGTCGGGCCGCAGCGCAAAGACCGCAGCGTCGACCTGGGCGCCGTCGAGGAAGTCCTGGACCAACCTGGAATCAGGCATCGGTGATCTCCGATCCAGTGTGGTCATAGTTGATCAAGAAGCCAGGAAGGGCTCACGATCTTGGCTCCGGCGGCCTCGACGCGGTCCTGAAGTGCACGATCCGCAGTGACCACGGTGACATCACCGTTATCGATATCGACCTGCGCCCTGACGGCCTGGACAATCGCATCATCCCCTGACCCCTGGGCGTGGACGGTACGCAGCCGCCCATCCTGTCCGGCCGGGACGCCCCGTCTCGCAGCACCCTCAAGGACCAAGACGACCTCGTCGTGCGGCAGCGAAGCACTCAAGAGCTGTTCTTGCAGCCGACGGGCAGCTCCCGGGCGATCACGCCACCAACCGTCAGGGCGGCTACCTACCACATTGGCGCCATCGACAATCAAGACCTGCACCCGGTCAGCGTAGGTGAGTCCGGACCCCAACACGAGCGAAAGTGTGGCTGGGCTCATTTGGAATCGGCGCTCTCGTCGTTCAGCGCACGGCGCGAAGCTCGGCATCGATCGCGGCGGCGCAATCTCTGAGCTTTGGCAGGAAGGACTTTTGAAGCGTCGTCAGCGGCACCCTTGTGGCATGAGCGCTGGTATTCACGGCGGCCACAACTCGGCGAGACGAATCGTGCACCGGTACCGCAATGGACCGAACGCCGTCTTCCAGTTCTTGATCAACTAGCGACCATCCGCGATTCCGAGTTTTCTCTACTTCCCCGCGGAGCCGTTCATGATCAACAATAGTGCGCTCCGTGAGCCGGGTAATCGGTGCCGCGCCAAGGTAGGCCTCCAATTGGTCGGATGGCAGGGCTGCGAGAAGCACCCGACCCATGGAGGTGGCGTACGCCGGCAGCCGGGTACCGACCGACAACGAAATGGTCATAATGCGCTTGGTCGCGGCGCGGGCAACGTACACGATGTCGAAGCCGTCCAGTACTGACGCGGAGCAGGACTCGTGTACGTCATTGGCAAGATCACTGAGATGAGCCTGTGCGACATCTGCCACGGAGAGCGATGAAAGGTAGGAATAGCCAAGCGTCAGTACCCGTGGCGTGAGATAGAAGTCGCGCCCATCACTGCCGACGTAACCGAGCGTCTGCAGCGTGATCAAGGAACGGCGGGCAGCGGCACGGGACAGCCCAGTCTCACGCGCCACCTCCGAAAGAGTCAGTCGAGGCTGTTCAGCGGAGAAGCAACCGATCACCGCAAGGCCACGATCCAGAGACTGTACGTACCCAGCAGGCCGCTCGCTCGACTCGACCACCAGATCTCCACCTCCTTTGGGTACCCGTCATTGACAGCGTTCTGTGCAGGGAGAGACGCTTGTATGGATTGCGCACATTTGTTCGCTATGCGAACAGCCTAGACGGCGGCGTTGGCTCAGAAGGGAGCAAAGCAGGCAATGAGTTGGAATGCCATGACCTACGAGGGCAAAGACACGGTTCTTCGCGTGGTGCGAGAGCAGGCCGAAGGCTTCTTCAAACTGGCCGAGGTGCCACAGACCTGGACGGCCAAGACCGCTTGCCCCGAGTGGAATGTCCGCGACATCGTCGGGCACATCGTCGATACCACTGAGACCTACTTCGAGGGTTTCGACGCAGCTCGCAACCAGACTGAGTTCGAGCCTGCATACGGGCTGGTCGGCATGGCAAAGCGCGCCGAGGAGCAGGGCAAGTCGTTCCGCGACCTCCCCCAGCAAGAGATGGTCGAGCGACTGCGCACCGACTTCGACAAAATGATGGGGATCTTCGAGGGCCTGACACCGGAGGACTGGACCTCCTTGATGGTGCCCCACTTCTACATGGGCCCGGTACCGGCCTTCTTCTACCCCGCCTTCCAGCTAATGGATTACGGAATTCACTCTTGGGACATCCGCGAAGGAACCGGACGCGAACACGGCCTGCACAGTGATGTAGCGGACCTGCTGGTTCCGTTCATGTTCGGGATCTGGGCGGGGACAATGCGTGCCACAGAGAACGTCGAACCTTTCGACGTCGGGGTTCGCGTGCTGAGCGGTCCCAACGCCGGTGACACCCTGATCAGCGTGTCGTCGGACGGCATGGCCTACGAACAGAAAGATGTCAGCGACCAGCCAGTTGTCATCGAGTTCGATCCCGCCAGTTTCGTTTTAACTGCCTTCGGCCGCTTCAACGGTGGCACGGTACGCGGCGACAAGGCGCTGGCTGACCGATTCCTTGGCATGTTCTTCCGCATTTAGAGGGGCAACAGACGCTGCAGCGAAGATTGTGCGCGTTTCACCCCCTCAGACACGGGGGGAACGCGCACGATCTTTTGGACAGAAGGAGATCGTGACTTCCGCCTACCTGTACGACGCGGTGCGGACGCCGTTCGGCCGGTTCAATGGTGCCCTCGCCGGCGTCCGGCCTGACGACCTGGCCTCGTACGTGATCACTGCCCTGCTGGACCGCAACCCGCGGCTGGACGGCGCTGCGGTCGATGAGGTGATCTTCGGCAACGCAAACGGAGCAGGGGAAGACAACCGGAACCTAGGTCGTATGGCGAGCCTGCTGGCCGGGCTGCCAGTGACGGTTCCGGCTACCACGGTGAACCGGCTCTGCGGCTCGAGCCTTGACGCAGCGATGATCGCTTCCCGGAGCATCGAAACCGGTGACGCAAAGATCATCATCGCCGGCGGCGCGGAATCCATGACCCGAGCGCCATGGGTTTTGATGAAACCGGATCAGCCATTTCCAGCCAGTGATATGACAGCAGTCTCGACCGCCCTCGGCTGGCGGTTGATCAACAACCGCATGCCAGCTGAGTGGACAGTGTCCCTCGGTGAGGCCAATGAGCAGCTCCAAGAGAAGTTCGACATTTCTCGCGAGCGGCAGGACGCGTTCGCCTTCCGATCTCACCAGCTCGCACGCCAGGCCTGGGACGATGGCTTCTACGACGATCTTGTAGCGCGCGTGCCGGACGTCGAGATGGCTCTTGACGAGTGCATCCGCGCCGACACCACGCCTGAGAAGCTCGCCGCGCTCAAGCCGGCCTTCCGACCCGACGGAACGATCACGGCGGGAAATGCGTCGCCACTCAACGACGGGGCATCGGCGCTGCTGCTGGGTTCAGAGCAGGCGACCGACATGATCGGCAGCGAGCCGACTGCTCGTATCGCAGGCCGCGGCGCGGCGGCTCTGGAACCGCAGATGTTCGGCTACGCGCCGGTGGAAGCTGCTGAGATCGCACTGCGCCGCGCGGGGATCACCTGGAGTGATGTCGGCGCCGTGGAACTCAATGAGGCGTTCGCGGTGCAGTCGCTGGCGTGCCTCGACGCCTGGGGCGTCGATCCGGAGATCGTGAACAGCCGAGGTGGCGCAATTGCTATCGGGCACCCGCTGGGTGCCTCCGGAGGGCGGATTCTCGGCACCCTGGCGAAGGTGCTGCGGGAGAACGGCCGGCGGTGGGGCGTAGCGGCCATCTGTATCGGCGTCGGACAAGGCCTCGCGGTCGCGCTGGAGAACCTCAACACCGGGGAGAAAAGGGCAGCGTAGATGGCCATCGTGGTGGACAACGCCGATGAGGCCGTTGCCGGCATCGAGCACGGATCGACTGTGTTGATCGGCGGCTTTGGCCCGGCCGGGCAACCGGTCGAGTTGATCAACGCTCTGATTCGCAGCGGCGTCCAAGATCTGACGGTGGTCAACAACAATGCCGGAAATGGCCGCGTCGGACTGGCCGCCCTGCTCGCGAACGGCCAGGTCCGCAAGATCATCTGCTCATTTCCACGGCAGGTCGACTCCTACGTCTTCGATGAGCTGTATCGGGCCGGCAAGGTGGAGCTTGAGCTGGTGCCTCAGGGCAATCTCGCGGAACGCATCCGGGCGGCCGGTGCCGGGATCGGCGCATTCTTCTGCCCCACCGGTGTCGGGACACCTCTTACCGAAGGCAAGGAACGACGCACCATCGACGGCCGCGACTACGTTTTGGAATATCCAATCAAGGGTGATGTGGCGTTGATCAAGGCCTTCCGCGCCGACACCTTAGGCAATCTGGTTTATCGGAAGACGGCACGAAACTTCGGTCCTGTCATGGCCACGGCCGGGAAACTGACGGCCGTGCAGGTCAACGAGATTGTCCAGCCGGGCGGATTAGACCCAGAGGCGGTGATCACTCCCGGAATTTTCGTCGATCGCATTGTCAAGATCACCGCCAGCAGCCAGCTGGCCGCCGTCGGAGCAGCCGGATGATCATGCAGCCGGCGTTCGACAGCAGTCGACTGCTTGCTCGAGATGATCTTGCCAGGTTGACCGCCGCAGATATCCCACCGGGCTCGTACGTGAATCTTGGTATCGGGCTGCCTACCCGAGTCGCTGATTTCCTCGGCCCGGAGAGCGGAGTGATCTTGCACACCGAGAACGGCATGCTTGGCATGGGGCCGCAGGCCTACGACGATGACATCGATCCAGATCTGATCAATGCGGGCAAGCTGCCGATAACGGAAACACCCGGCGCGGCTTATTTCCATGCCGCCGATTCCTTCGCCATGATGCGCGGTGGCCACCTCGATGTCTGTGTCCTCGGCGCCTTCCAAGTCTCCATCGACGGTGATCTGGCCAACTGGCATACCGGTGCTCCCGACGCAATCCCAGCCGTAGGCGGCGCCATGGATCTGGCCCTGGGCGCGAAGAACGTGTTCGTGCTGATGAGCCTGTTCGGTAAGGACGGCTCACCCAAGCTGGTCCCGAAGTGCACCTATCCGCTAACGGCCGTCGCCTGCGTCAGCCGTATTTACACCGAGTACGGCGTCTTCCTGCTAACCGATCATGGGACCGTGGTCCGCGAAACCTACGGGATAAGCCGGAACGACCTTGCCAGCCGGCTGATGATCACTCTGCACGACGATTGAGCCAACTGTCGCGGACGATTCGCACTTGTCGCGGTGGACGAGCTGGTGAAACGCTCGTCATAGACGATCGAGAAGGGCACGCGCCATGGAAGAACCACGCAAGCTGTACCGAAGCCGAGATCAACGCATGCTGGCCGGCATATGTGGCGGCCTGGCAGAGTACTTCAACGTCGACGCGACGTTGATCCGAGTGCTCTTCCTGGTACTGGCAGTATTCGGCGGAACCGGGCTGGTGATCTATGTAGTGATGTGGCTCATCGTCCCAGATGTCAGCAAGGTCTGAGCCGAGGCGGATCTGCGTCCGTAGGCGCATTCACGGAGACCTTGTTGGAGTCATCGTTCGCCCATTACGGGTGAGGCGACATCCTGCCTAGTGGCCTATTGTCGACGGCGAGCTCGCCCACGCGTCGGCAGATGTGAGGAGTCGTGCAGATGATGGCATGAGATGCCGCGCAGGCCTAGGCCTGGCGCTTTTTGTCATCTCCTGCGTCATGATCGCGCTCAGAGATCGGCGATCAATTCGATCTTGTTAGTGAGTCACTCGACGACCCGCAGTCCATGGTCGGTGTTGTTCAGCCTCCGGCCGCCGTCTTCGGTCACCGTCACGATGTCCTCGATCCGGACCCCGAACCTCCCGGCTAGATAGATGCCCGGCTCAACAGAGAAGCACATGCCCGGTACGAGCGGCTGCTTTTCACCTTCGACCAAGTACGGCGGCTCATGGGTAGTGAGCCCGATTCCATGACCGGTGCGATGAATGAACCGCTCGCCGTAGCCTGCATCGGTGATGACCGTCCTCGCCGCTCGGTCAATCTCCTGGCAGCTCACACCGGGACGTACGGCATCGACGCCGGCTTGTTGCGCGAGTCGCACGATCTTGTGGACCTCTCGTATCTCAGCGGTCGGCTCGCCGACGCAGACGGTACGTGTGGTGTCGGATCCGTACCCAAACCGAAGGCCACCGAAGTCCAGCACAATGGCGTCACCCGGCTCGATCACTCGATCACCGGCCTCGTGGTGTGGGTTGGCTCCATTGGGACCGGAGCCCACGACAGTGAAGTCGACCTGCTCATGTCCGAACTCTCGCAACAGATCAGCAAGATCAGCAGCGACGTCGGTTTCACGCCGACCAGCGAAACGCCGCCGCACGATCTCACCGTAGGTGGCATCCGCTGCTTCCCCGGCCGCTGCTAGCCGCATCAGTTCGTTGCCGTCTTTGACCGCGCGCATCATAGGCAGGCATTCGGTCAATGACCGGTAGCGCGACTCCGGCAGCACGCGTTGCAGACCGAGCAGATGCATGGCCCAGGTGGAGTCGGAGATGCCAAACTCCCCGTCAGCGCGGAGTAATGGGGTGGCGACCTCATAGGGATCGGTGCCGTCCTCCCAGTCCACTAGTGACACGCTGCCAGCTCCCTCGGCAGCCTCTGCGTCCGGTCGCTCGAGGACGGGTACCAGCAGCGTAGGTTCGGTTTCTGGTAACAGCACGAGCATTGTCAGTCGCTCGGTGATTGCTGTCGGACGGTACCCGGTAAGCCACGTCAAGTCCGGGCCGGGCGTCACAATAACTCCCCCCAGCCCTTTGTCGACAGCGGCGCTGACAACTCGGCTCATTCTCGCCGCGAAATCGTCGTTGGTGAATGCCGGCGGGATTGGAGGATTCTTCGTCGTCGTCATCGCAACCTCCTGTATTCACAGAAGCATGCATTTCAGCGATGCCGGCATCACCCAACACGGGTGAAACTTTCCGAGCGTTTTGAAACGCCGGCTTACCCCTGGCCGATATCCCCCATGAAGGGTGATGCCCGCGTCGTTGAGAGCGTGTTTCACTCAGCCCATGTGCAGATGGATGGCCTATTCCGGAGACCCGATCCTCGCCGAAGAGCTGCTGTTCCGCCCGAAACATTCGATCATCGACCAGAGCCTTCATTCCCGCCTGGGAGTCGAAACAACCAACGGGGACGGCTTCGGGATCGGCTGGTACGGCGACGGCGCCGAGCCGGCGGTCTTCAAGAGTATTGAGCCGGCCTGGAACGATCGGAACCTGCGCGAGGTTGCGACCGAGATCCGGACCCGGGTGTTCTTCGCCCATATCCGGGCCTCCACGGGAACGCCGGTACAGCGCAGTAACTGCCATCCATTCCGCCATGGGCGCTGGCTCTGGATGCACAACGGTGTGCTCCGCGACTTCCACAACGTCAAACGTGACCTGCTCATGGCGGTGGATCCGATCTTGTTTCCAGATATTGAAGGATCGACAGACTCCGAGGCCCTGTTCTTTTTGGCACTTAGCTACGGCCTAACCGATGATCCGTTCGACGCGGTGGCGCGCGCCATCGGCCTGGTGGAAAAGGTGGGCCATGATCATGGAGTTGACTACCCGTTCCAGGGCACACTAGCCGCCACCAATGGGGAGTCCATCTGGGCCTTCCGCTACTCCAGCGAAGGTAGGAGCCGGTCGCTGTACTACTCGACCGATGTTGCGACGCTGCGGCAACTGCACCCTGAGGTGGAAATCCTTCACGGCTTGGGTGCAGAGACCCGACTTGTGGTCTCTGAACCACTCGGCGACCTGCCTGGGGCCTGGAACGAGGTACCGGAGTCTGCGGCTGGTGTGATCCGTCCTGGCACTGATGAGATGCGCTCGTTCCAACCCATCACTCCTTAAAGAGTAAAGAGCGAATCGGCTTCTCCTACGTGTTCGTCTCGGTCGCGTCGACGCCGGCCATGGCAAGGCGCAGCGCGTCGCCCAGAGTGACGGGCGTGACAACTGCGGGTGGCAGCGACTCTGCATTCCAGCCGGGTCCGCCGGCTAACAGCAGCAGCGGACGTCCGGACCCGGTCAGGAGTCCCTGCAATTGATCAACATCGGCGGTGTCGGCAGTCTGCGACCACACCACGACGACCGCGGGTCCGGTGCGCTTGATCGTGTCGATCAACGCCGTTGGTGGCACGCGCGCACCGAGCATGCGGCACGGCACGCCAACCTCAGCAAGAGCCGCCGTTAGCGCCTCGAGCGGCAGACTGTGTTGCTCTTCGTCGGCGCAGGCCAGCAGAATGCGTGCCGACGTCACGGCCGACGTCGGCCGCGGCACTGCGCCGAGCACTTCAGAGGCGGTACGCGTCAGCAGATGCTCGACATCTACGAGTCGCCGAGTGACTGTGTGACGCTCACCGATGCCGACCAAAACCGGTCGGAGGACGTTGTCCCATGTCGAAACAACGCCTGCCGTTGCAATCGCCTGCTCGAGAATCTCGCGCATAGCGGCGGCGTCGAGGCGGATCGCCGCCCGAGCGAAGCCGCGGGCTGCGGGCCCCGCGCGCCTCACCGGGATGGTGAAGCCGCCGCCCGGATGACTGGACGGCGACTCGGGTCGCTGGGCGGCGGGATCATGCAGCAGCCCCTCAGGAACTTGGCGAGCCCAGCGAGCTGCTTCCGCCGCTGGGACTCCTTCGGCGGTGAGTCGCTGCATGACTTCGAGACGGGCGACATCCTCCGCGGTATAGCGGCGGTGGCGTCCGTAAACATGGTGGCTGGGCCCGAGTCCGTAACGCTGGTGCCAGGTGCGCAACGTGGTGACCGCAACGCCGAGCTGCCGGGCTACCGCTCCGGCGCTCAGCCCATTATCGACCACACGACGGCTCCGCTGGCTTGCTGGAAGCCGCGGCCGACTGGTGCTCTGCCAGCCGTGCGATAACTCCGACCAGCCATGGCGCGTAGCTCGCTGGACTGGCGTCCAGGGAATGTCTGAGCTGACCCTGGTCGACCCACCGCAAATCGGCTACCTCGCTGGGATCCGGCGTTAACGGTACGTCCGGCGGCACTCTTCCAACCAAGACATGGTCGTACTCGAACTCCACACGGCCAGCGATCGGATCTTCGGCGTAATAGACGTAGGCACCGGCATCGGTAAGCGCGATTGGTTCCAGGCCAAGCTCTTCATGAAGTCGGCGCCTGGCGAATGGAGCAACGGGCTGTCCAGGTGCCGGGTGACCGCAGCAGGCGTTGGCCCACAACGACGCGAACCGTGTCTTCGCCGCAGACCGTCGCTGCAGCAGGATTCGTCCGCCTTCGTCGATCAGAACAACAGAGAACGCCCGGTGCAGTTGTCCCGGCGCCTGATGTGCCTCCTGCACAGTCCGTATGCCCAACGCCCGGCCCGTCCGGTCGACAACCTCGACTGCATGGCGCTCCCGGTCAGCCATCATGCCTGCCGATAGGTCGCCGTAATGGCGAGGTCCGTCAGCGCGGAGCGGGCAGTCGCGTCGATCGGTGCAAGGGCTAGTGCGTCGATTGCAGCTTCCACGCGGCGCTCGACCATTCCCTCAACCGCTGCGACTGCGCCGGTCTCGGCCACGACACCAGCGAGCCGTTCGACGTCGTCTGCGCTCAGCGGCGACTCGCATAACGCGACCCGCTGGGCTGCCGACGCCAGCCGACGAGCCGTCAACAACACTACGGTCGGCTTGCCAGCACGCAGGTCATCACCAGCCGGCTTACCGGTGACCCGGGGATCTCCGAAGACACCCAGAAGATCGTCCCGTAGCTGAAATGCCTCGCCGACGGCAGCGCCGTAAGTCCGGTACGCCTCCGCCACGGGGGCAGGCACCTCGCCGTCAGCAAGCGCTGCTCCTAGCAGCAAAGGGCCGGTAACTGTGTAACCGGCCGTCTTTAGCCGCGCGACCCGCAATGCCCGTTCTACCGACCAGCCATCGGATTCCGTATCCCCGAGCACGTCGAGGTACTGGCCGGCGATTGTGGCAATCCGCATTTCGTCATAGTGGCGGCGGGCCGCCAGTAGCGCAGCGGCCGGCACGCGCGCCAGCAGCTGCATCCGATCTGCCCATACCAACAACAGGTCGCCCAAAAGCACCGCACCAGCGGCACCAAATCGGCCTGCAGATCCGACGCGCGCAGCGGCGGAGTGTTCGGCGGCCAGCACTTCATGCGCGGTAGGCATCCCACGACGGGTCGTGGAACCATCCATTACGTCGTCCTGTACCAGGGCGAACGCGTGCAACAACTCCAGACTGGCCAGGGCCGGCAAGACGGCTTCCGGTTCCGGGCCTGAACCCGCGGCGCCGCGCCAGCCCCAATACCCGAACGTCGGCCGGAGCCGCTTGCCGGAAGCAAGGACGTAACGCCGTGCCAGGCTGGCAAGCGTGCCCAGTGCTGGATCGGCTGTCTCCAGCGCGACGGTTTCCTGGGCAAGGAAATCAGCAAGTGATGCGTCAACCACATCTCGAAGTGCCGCAGCGTTATCGACTGCTGACATCGAGCTGCCCCGGCGTGTACTTGCGGTTCCCAACGGCTGGACGGGGTACTCAGTGGACAGCGCGACCGGTGCCGACAAGATGTCACCAGCGACACGGTTCGCCATAGCGATGATCGTACCGCAACTAACGGGTTGCGTCGATTTTTGAGTCGTTTTACTCCTGAAGGAGTGAGTTGCTTCAACGCATCACACCTTGAGAAGACAATGTCTGCATGCGGGTATACCCACCGCTGGCCATCCTCATTGCGCTGGTAGCCGTCATGGCTGTCGGTTGCGGTGGACAGGTGAGGGGTCGTCGCCCCAGACTTCGCCCGATCAGAGTTGCACGTCCTTGGACACTCCACCGTTAGAGGGCTGCTGGCAAGCAGTGCTGCCGCTGGGAAGCGGGGGCTATCCCGCCGATCCTGACTCCGAGAACAGCCCCTTATGGGAACCGGGGCGCTTTCCCCTTACGCTTGCTCCGCACATCGCGTACCACGGCAAGCTCTGGATGACGGCGCAAACTCGCGCCTATTCATCTCCAGATGGTCTGACCTGGACAGAGCACGCGAAGACTGATTGCGGTGAGCGGATCTATGAGTCGATGGTCTATTTCAAGGGTCGACTGTGGATGTTCGGTGGCCTGGATTATCAGGCGCGCAGCTTCCTGAACGATGTTTGGTCCTCCTCGGACGGTGTCAAGTGGTCGAGGATGGGCACCGCCAGCTGGTCGCCACGCGGTAACCACACCGTGGTTGCCTACCGCGATCGACTCTGGCTATTCGGCGGCGCGAACCACATTGCCAAGGACCGCTCAACCGACGGCTTCCTGAGCGACGTATGGGTGTCCGAGGACGGCGTCAGCTGGACCAAGGTCACCAGCGCGGCACCCTGGACGGCTCGTGACAAGCCTGGTGTCGTGATCTTTGATGAGCAGCTGTATCTCCTTGGCGGACAAGGCATCGCCGATGTCTGGCGAAGTTCAGATGGCCGCCGATGGACTCAGTTGACTGCCCAGGCGAGCTGGGGCGCGAGGAGCGACTTCGCCAGGCTCACCTACGACGGCAGGATTTGGGTGTTCGGCGGCTGGAAAGGCCGCTCCAGCAATGCCCTCAATGATGTGTGGTACTCCCGCGACGGAACGAATTGGAGTCGCCAGACTGATCATGCTCCCTGGGCACCACGATCGCCGATTGCCGTCGTGTTCGACAACAAGATCTGGATTTACAGCGCAAACACACCGGTGCCGACGACAACTGGGGCGGCGACGTGTGGCAGATGATCACCGCAGCCGTAATTGCGCGATGACTGAACAGCGGAACGATCACGCCATACTGACTGCGTGCCAATTCGATTTCCGATCACGACGCCCAGGTTGACCATCCGGCCAATGGAGATTGACGACGCTGAGGCTTTGCTTGCCGTCTATGGCGATGTGGAAACAATGCAGCATCTCAACTCCGAGTTGCCGTCAAATGTTGATGAGGCACGCGAATGGGTACAGACCAAGATCAACCTCTTTACGCAAGATGATCAGTTGAGCCTTTGGACTGTGATTCACACTGAGTCCGGCCAGATCGTCGGTGATGTCGGCCTGCAGCGTGAGGATTACGGCTCCGGTCCAGTGGTCGGTCTGGGCGGACGCGGTAATCGAGGGTTCTGGCGTCAGGGACTGGGCTTCGAGGCGGCCAGCGCAACCATCGCGGCTGGTTTCGAGCAGTTGGGCTTATCGGTCATCGGTGCAGAGACCCGGCCCGAGAATCGCCCAGCCCAAGCGCTACTGGCCAAACTGGGCATGCGGCCGGCCGGGACCAACTCCCAGGGCTGGCCGGTATTCATGATCACTCGCGAAGACTGGTTGACCCGGTGTGGGCCGTAACCAGTAACCACACCTCCACAGCTCACTCGCCCCTTCCGAAAGTGGTCGGGGGCGACCCGTCCCAGCGGCGCCGTATGTCGTACTCGACCACTTTCTGGAGGAGGCAGCTGGTTTCAAAGGAGCCCTAGACGACTAGGGTCCGGGTCTCCCATTGCCCCTCGCCCAGCAGAGTGAGCTCGTTGGTGTGCAGATTCTCCAGACTGCTGCGATGCCCAACGCTGACGATGGTGCATCCAGGCAGCCGTTCGCGGATCAACTCATAGATTGCGTGCTCCATACCCTCATCGAGTGCTGAAGTCGTCTCGTCGAGGAAGACCAGCGACGGTTTTGCTAGCAGTATCCGGCCGAACGCCAGCCGCTGCTGCTCGCCAGGCGAGAGCGTCTTGGTCCAGTCGGTCTCCACATCCAGCCGGTCCACGAGGTGCCCGAGCTGCATGGCACGCAGCGTTTCGGCAGCCTCCTCATCGCTGAGTGTCTCCGCAGGTAATGGATAGGCCAGTCCGGTCCGCAAGGTGCCGAGCGGCAGATACGGCTGTTGGCCACAGAACATGGCTCGTCCATCCAGCGGCCGCTCTATCGAGCCATTAACGTACGGCCACAGGCCGGCGAGGCTACGCAACAGAGTGGTCTTGCCGCTGCCCGAGGGCCCCCTAACCAGCAATGACTCCCCGCCGTCGAGGTTGAGATCCAGGTCGGTCAGTAACGGCCGGCCATCAGGTAGGCGTACGTCAAGATCTTGAACACTAAGGCCCGACTCTCGATCTTCGGTGGCCGGCGCCGGCAAGGCCCGAGCCTCATCATTGGCATCCTGCAGCTGAGTGAGCCGGTTCAGCGATGCCCGATAGCTAGCAAAGTCGTCGTAGGCCAGCCGGAAGAACGACAAAGAACCCTCAACCTCTCCAAATGCCTGAGCCGTCTGGGTCACATCGCCAAGAGTGATCTCCTGGGCGAAGAATCGCGGAGCCTGGATGATCACCGGGAACACCACAGCAATCTGGCTGATCACCAGGTTGAATCCCTGGAACTTCAAGCTTCGGAACACAATGGCCCAGGTGTTGGCGATGACTGCCGTGAAGCGCGACATCAGTCCCCTGTTCTCCACCGGCTCACCGCGGTAAAAGGCGATGTTCTCGGAGTTGTCGCGGACCCGGACCAGGGCGTAGCGATAGGAGGCCGTCAAGAGCTCATTCAGGAAGTTCAACCGGATCAGCGGCCTACCGATCCTGAATGCCAAGACCGTCGCAATGATCACGTAGATGTACGCCAGAAAGACCATGGCACGGGGAATCTGGAGACCGAGCACAGTCACCGGACCCGACAGCTGCCACAGGATAATGGTGAAGGAGACCAGTGACACAGAAGACGACACCGCACCCACGGCCAAAGTCTGGGAGTCGGTTGTATAAGAAGTGATGTCTTGCTGAATGCGTTGATCAGGGTTGTCCACTGGCGTGCTGACGAATCGCCCACGGTGATAGGCCGCACCATTCATCCAGTCAGCGACCATCTGCTCGTTAAGCCACAATCGCCAGTGAATGATTTGTGCCTGGCCAATGTAGAAGGTCACCAGGACGAGGATCACATAGATCGTCGCCAGAATTGCGAAGATCCAGATGAACTTCCAGAAGGTCGGCGCATCGAGATTTTGCAGTGCGGTGTACAAGCCGTTGCTCTGGTAAGTGAGTAGGACATTGAGCCGGACTGATGTCACAGTGAGCAACAGCAACAACGCAACGGTCAAGATTGGCCGCCAACTGAGCCAGGTGCGCTGACGGGGGATAAAGAACGCACCAGAAAGCCGCCAGAACTGCCGGGCCCAACGCGTACGCCGGATCAGGAACCAAGCGATCAGAACGAAGCCGACCACAACGAAGAGAAACACCCGTGCAATCCATAGCAGGCTCGTCAACCACTCGGTTGACCAGTTGATCTCCATCTAATCCTCCAAGCTCTTGCTCCCACGCAGGGTCGGCTTACCTTAACGCCGTCAGACCCTCTCGGGATATTCGGTGGCATATGCACGCTGAGCCCTTTAAAGAGCACAGGACGGTGCTCGTCGAGACGTGCCGGTCGTGCCCTTCGACAAGCTCAGGGCACATAGGCGACAAGCTCAGGGCACGTATGAGGCTCAGGGCACATCCGTCGATGGCTCAGGACGGTGTCGCGTGCACCGGATCGCGCGCCGCTGTCCTGGACGAGCGAGCACGCAGCGGGCTCGAACGTCCATGTTTCGCAGCTTGAGGCTACGTGCGAGTGAGGAAGGCAGTGGCTACAAGCGCGATCCGCGCCCGCGATGTTCGCGCCGCCGATCTGCAGGCGGAACGACGAAACGATGTGACAACAGGAATTGACCGCTTCGACAAAGCCGTTTCGTCGGATTCGCCGAAGACGGCGGCTCCCCGGTGAACATCGCAGCGAGCGGAGCGAGCCAACAGACACAGCGAGCGCAGCAAGCGCAGCAATCAAACGCGCCGCCGTCGTTCGCTGCGCCGCTCGACGAGCGAATAAAGCACCGGAACCAGAAGCAGCGTGAGCACAGTCGAGGAGACCAGACCGCCAATGACGACGATCGCCAACGGTCCAGAAATAAAGGCTCCACCACCGGTGAATCCGAGAGCCATGGGAATCAACGCGAAGATCGTCGCGCAGGCAGTCATAATGATCGGCCGCAACCGTAGTCGAGCGCCGTCGATGATCGCGGAGTGCAAATCCTCGCCGCGCCGGCGGTACTGATTGATCAGGTCGATCAGCACGATCGCGTTGGTGACAACAATCCCAATCAGCATGAGCAAGCCAACCATGGCCGGAACGCCGAGCGGTGTGTCAGTGATCAGCAAACCTGCCACGGCGCCCGTCGCAGCGAAAGGGATGGAGACCATCAAGATCAGCGGCTGCACCAAACTCCGGAAGGTACCAACCATGATCATGAAGACCAGAGCAATGGCGACCAACATCGCCAGACCGAGCTGGTTGAAGGCCTCCCGCTGATCATCGGCAGCGCCGCCCAGCGTCGCCGTCACGCCAGGTGGCAAATCGGGGATCGCGCCAAGTCTTGACTGAATGGTTGCACTCAGTGCGCCCAGGTCTTCGGCCTCGGGAGTAGCAGTGATCGTGACCGACGGTGTTCCCTCGATCTGGGTGACCGTCGTAGGAGCCAGCACCTGTTGGACCTTGGCGACGTCCTTAACTCTGACCGGCTTGGCCCGTACGTCGGCCAGCGCCTCTTGTTCGTCTTGGAGTTCCTGCTGCTTCTCACGCTGCTCCGCGGCTTGCTGAGCCTGCTCATCGACTGTGTCCAGCTGCTTGTTGATCTGCTGAATGCTCTCATCGATCTGGTCGATGCTCGCCCTGATCTGATCGATGCCGTTCTCAATTTGGGCCACGGCGGCGGTCTGCTGTGCGACCTGCTGGGCCCACTGCTGCTGGGCGAGGGTATCGGCCGTGACAGGAACCGGCGGAGCCGTCGGATTGGGCCTAGGTGGATTCGCTTTGAGCCTCGCTAGCTGTCGGCGGTTGTCGGCCAGCTGGTCTCTGGTATTGCTCAGTTCGTTGAGCGTATCGGAGCGATTGTTTTCAAGCGTCCTACGCTGCTCGCGCAGCTCAGCCTTCTGATCGGCCGTAGCCTGCTCGGCTTGGCGCTGCTGCTCATCGGCTAAGGCCTTTTGCTTGTCGGCCAGCTCGTCAGAAGCCCTTTCCTGGGCCTTCTGTTGCTGCAGCTGGCTGACCGGGAGCTCCAGATTGCCGATATCGGACGGACTGGGTTCATCTGCAGCCTGACCCCGAACGAAGATCTCACGCTGGTCACCCCCAAGCGTCACCGTGCCGACACGGGTACCACGTAATGCACTTGAGACCGCCTGACCTACATCACCTTGAGTGAATCCCAAGGATGCCGCCTTTTTCTTGTCGAGATTCACCTTGAGTACCTTGCGCTGCTCCTCAAGGTTGGTCCGGATATTGCTGAGCCCTGGAACACTCTCCAGCTCTTGCTGCACTCGCTTCGCACCGGTCTCCAGGCTTCTGGTGTTGTCGCTGGAGACCGTAACCGTCAAGTCGTTAGTGGTCGACTGGTTGTTCGTTGTCGTCACGGTGATGTCCCCAGCGGATGCGCCCAGCTCGGCCATCTGCCCTTGGAGCTGGGGACGTACGGTGTCTGCCCTGGCACCTTCGGCAAGCAATACCGTGAACTCTGCGGTGTTGGTGCTTGGGGTTGCGCCGGGTACCAGGCTGCCGCCGATGGTCACCAAATAGTTCTTCACCTGGGGATCGGCGCGCAACAAGTTCTCCACCTGCTCCGCTGCTTCGCTGGTGGTCGACAGCCTGGTGCCGGGTGGCAGTTCTTGTTGAATTGCCAACGTGGTTTGGTCAGTGACCGAACCGATGAAGTCGGTCTTCAAAAGGGTGGCCGATCCTAGAGTCGCTGCAAAGACGACTAGGGCCAGACCGAGAGTGATCAGTGGGTGCCGTAGCCCAAAGTGCAGCGTGGGCAGGTAACCACGCTGCAGCCTGGTCACCTTCGTCTCCTCTGGAGTATGGGTTTCTGATTCCCCGGCCTCGGTCTGCTGATCGGCCGCCCTGGCGGCAGACTCGGGTGCGCGATGGGCCCCCTCGCGTCGAGCACCGCCGCGCAGGAACCAGTACGCCAGCACCGGCACGATCGTCATTGAGACCAGCAGCGAGGCGCCCAGTGCGACTGCCACCGTGATGGCAAATGGCCGGAAGAGTTCACCCACCACTCCCGACACAATGGCGACAGGAGCGAACACCGTGACCGTTGTCAGTGTCGAGGCGGTGACGGCGCCGGCCACCTCCCTGACCGATGCCAGGACGTCATTCGGGGTCAGCGTGCGATGCCCGAGGTCGCGTCGCTTGATGTTCTCCACTACGACGATCGAATCGTCGACGACTCGGCCGACCGCAACCGTCAGGGCAGCGAGCGTGAAGATGTTGAGCGAGTACTCGCTGAGCTGCAGCCCGATCATGGCGATCAGCAGCGACAGCGGAATTGAGATTGCAGTGATCAAAGTGGCGCGAATTGAGAACAAGAAGGCCAAGATCACAAGCACCGCGAAGGCCAAGCCCAGCAGGCCTTCCACAGTCAGATCATGGATCGACTGTTCGATCAGCGGTGCCTGGTCGAAGATCGTTGTAATGGTGGTGTTGTTGCCCAGCTTCTGCTCAAGGCTTGGGAGCACGTCCCGGACCTGGTGCGAGATCGCCACCGCATCGGCATCGGCGTCCTTGAGAACGGCAAGGCTGAGCGCCGGTCGGCCGTCGGCCCGAGCGATGGACGTCGATTCGATCGATTCCACCTTTACGTCCGCAACCGCGGAAAGCGGCACCGGATTATCCGGAGTGGGTACCTGCAAGGCTTGAAACTGCTTGACGGTGTTAGCTGAAGTGCCGACCTCGACGGCCAGCTCGAGGTCCTTGTCGAAGCTGCTGCCGGCCGGAGTGATGGTCGCCTGGCCTTGCACCGTCTGAGTCACCGCCTGCGCGGTGACGTCGTACTTACGAAGATCACGTGGCCGCAGTGTGACGAGGAGCTGTGTGGTGTCCTCGCCGGCCGTCGTGACGCTTCGTACACCATCGATTCCCGACAACTCCGGTACTGCGACGTTCTCGACCTGCCGGCTGGCTTCCTCCAAAGAGGCATCGGAGGCCACAGCGAGCAGCAGTACCGGAATGTCGTCAGTTCTGCCGGTAATGACCTCTGTCTCGACCAGATCCGGCAACGTCGCTCTGAGCCCATCGACAGCGTTGCGGATATCGGCGACGACCTGGTCCGGGTCGAGGCCGTACTCCCATTCCACAGTGATGGTGGCGATGCCATTCGAGGAAGTCGATTGCACTCTGGTGACGCCCGATACGCCGGTGAGTGCGCGTTCTAGCGGTGTCGATACCTCGTCGGCCACAATCTGCGGCGAGACGCCAGGATAGTTCGCTGTCACGATCGCGGTCGGCACCTGGATCGATGGCAGCAGCTCCTGCTTGAGGTTGAGTGTCGCCAGCACGCCAAAGACAACGATGGCCAACGTCGCCAAGCCCACAATCATGCGATTGGCGAGGCTGAGCCGCGTTAGGGAGGTCATGCAGCAAGCTCCCTTCCGCGTGTGATCTCGACCGAGACGCCAGCCGGCCCGTACGGTGGCACCGACACGATCATTCGCATGGAGCTTACAGTTAGGACAAGCTGGATAATCAAGCCATTACGATCCTTTCTGCACGACACGCCGGATTGATTAAAGACGACAGGCGACTAATGACCGGGACCGCTCACGATGCCGCGGCAGCGATCAGCGAACGCGAGGAGTTGATCAGCTGCCTGGAACGCGTTCAGGACAGCTTTGAACGCCGAGCTCTGTCCACAATGGCGGAGCCACTCATCTCTACGCCGCTCACCATGCAGCAGCTCAAGGTCTTGACCATGATCGCGATCGATCCTGAGAGAGCGACCGGTCATGAGCTGGCGGCGCAACTCAAGGTGTCGGTAGCCACCATGTCGGGCCTGGTGGATCGACTGGTGGAACACGGCATGGTGACGCGAGGTGAGGATCCAACCGACCGACGCGTTCGCCCACTCAGCGTGACTGCCGAGGGCAGCGCAACGATCCGGAGTCTGCTCAGTTCGTCCGGAACCATGCCGACCCCGGTTCTTCGAAGACTCGCCATCGAAGACCTGCGGGCGCTCGTACAAGGAGTACTAGCCATCGACCGTGCGGTCCGCGAAGGATCGGAAGTGGACTCCTCCGGCGCATGATCATGCCAACTCCGCAGTGGCTGCACCTGTTTATTGACGTCCGTACCGACGTAGCAGAAGTGTCGGCGAAGTTCTGGTCAGCGGCACTTGGGTGGCAGCTTGGGGATTCCTGGCCGAGACATCCAGAGTTTCGTAGCTTTGAGCCCGGTGATGGTGATACCTACGTCCATCAACAGGTGGGCGATCATGGGCCGCGCATCCACTTCGACGTCGAGGTCACCGATGATGCTGAGGTTGAGCGCCTTGTCGGGCTCGGTGCCGGGCTTGTTGCTGAGCCACAGGAGTGGTGGCCGATGATCTCGCCCGGTGGCCTGCCTTTCTGCCTGGTGCGCCGCAAGGACCATGTCCGTCCGTCAACACTGAACTGGGATGGGCACGGCAGCCGCCTAGTCCAGATTTGCGTCGACTCGCCGGCCGGCCTGCACGACGCTGAGGTCGCTTTCTGGAGGTCGGCCCTGAACTGGCGATGGGCAGCAAGTGACTCAGAGGAGTTCGAGGGCAAGCTGTATCCGCCGCCGGGCTCCAGCGCGCAGCTGTTATTCCAGCGGCTTGGTCAGGATGACCCGGGTACTGCGGTACGGGCTCATATAGACCTAGGGAGCGACGACTTCGAGGCGGACGCCCAGCGTCTGGTTCAACTTGGAGCTCAGCGGATCGGTGCGGGCCGCGGATGGATCGTTCTTCGTGATCCGACTGGATTGGTGTTCTGCACGACTGGGAACTCTCCCGACGCCCCTTAGATCCGATGCGGTATCAGCTCTCCGGAGCCTGCTGGACTGGGCGCGTCGCAGTCCCACTTATTTCGGCATTCTTTTCTCCGTGCGCGGCGCTGAGCTCGTCCATGTTGTCTGTGCCGGCCGCCTCGGATTCACTGTTTGCCGCCGCGGCACCGCTATCGCCCAGGCTCGCAGTAGCGGAAGGCTCGGCTGCCGGGGCCTGCTGCTGGGCCTGCTCCGCCTCCAGGCGAGCCAACCGAGTCCGGGCAACAATCTGCTGCCTTGTCGTTGTCCGCTGCGAGCGACCTCGGAGGATAAAGCTGACGGCCCAGTGCAGCATCGTGGTGAGCCGGTTCTTGAAGCCAACCAGGTACATGACGTGGACTCCGAGCCACATCAACCAGGCGGTGAAGCCGGCCATATGCACTCGTTTGCCGATGCTTGCCACAGCGTGGAATCGCGAGATGGTCGCCATGCTGCCCTTGTCGAAGTACCTGAACGGATCTCCGGCCGGCTCGCCACGAAGTCGGCGTACGATCTGACCGGCCGCGTACTTGCCGCCCTGCATGGCGACTTGGGCAACTCCGGGCAGCCTATCCAGGGCCATCAGATCGCCGATCACGAAGATCTCTGGATGCCCCGGCAGGGTGAGATCGGGATTCACCATCACTCGCCCGGCGCGGTCGATTTCGGCACCACTTTGTTCCGCGAGTTGCTTTCCTAGCGGGGATGCACTGACCCCAGCCGCCCAGACCTTGCACCGAGAGCGGATCCGCCGCTGGTTGCCATCAGCGTCGATGATGTCAACGCCGAAGTTGTCGACACCGACCACCTTGGCGTTGAGCTCCACATCTACGCCAATACTTTCAAGCTGTTCCTTGGCCGCGGTGGACAGTTTGTCCCCGAACGTGGGGAGTACGGCCGGTGCGGCGTCCAGCAAAATGATCTTCGCTTTTGTGGTGTCGATGCGGCGGAAGTCCCGGCGTAGCGTACGGTGCGCCAGCTCGCTAATCTGACCGGCCATCTCAACGCCGGTCGGTCCGGCGCCGACGACTACGAAGGTGAGCCACTCGTCCCGCTCCTCCGGGTCCTCGGACAACTCGGCTAGCTCAAATGACCCGAAGATCCGGCCACGCAGCTCCAAGGCATCGTCGATGCTCTTCATGCCCGGAGCCCACTCCGAGAATTGATCATTGCCGAAGTACGACTGACCTGCACCAGCAGCCACGATCAGGCTGTCGTACGGGGTGACGGTGGTGCCCATCGGGCTGACTGAGGTGACTGTCTTGGCGTTGATGTCGATGCCGGTAACCCGGCCAAGCAGCACCGTGGCGTTCTTTTGCCTCTTCAGCACCTCACGGGTCGCTGGTGCCACCTCGCCCTCGGACAAGACGCCGGTCGCCACCTGGTACAAGAGCGGCTGAAACAGGTGATGTGAAGTCTCACTGATCATGATCACCTCGACCGGCGCCTTGGCCAACGCCTGGGTTGCCCATAGCCCGCCAAAGCCAGAACCGATAACCACGACCCGATGCCTGCTCGATCCGCGATCAACAGGTGACGGGCTTGCAGGACTTGGTGCGGGGGTTTCTACCGCCATGACCTCACTCCTCGCTGTCGCCGTGCGGCCCTGCCTGGACCGTTGCCCAACAGGGGCGGGAGACCCGGACAACCGGTTTCATCAGCCGCCTTTGCTCAGCAATCGTCCCAGTCACAACCTGAATTGGCCACTATTCAATGGCTGGTTCGCACTGGAGTCATACCCGCTTCTTTTCCTCCAACTCTCTGATGCGGAAACCTACGTTCACCTAGGTTTGTTGCGCTCTGCACAGGCTGCAACCTGTGTAGAGCGGCAGCAAACTACGTGAACGTAGGTTCCTGACAGAGGCGCGTGGGTGGGCGCGCGGTGTGATTCGCGGGCTTACGTAAGGGTCGGCAGTAGCCGGCGTTAGGGACGCATAGGTCCCTTGGCGGCGGATGCGGTGGCTCGCAGGGCTCGGTCCTTGGAAGCTTGACGTTCAGCCTCTGGTACCACGGTCGTGCTCAACACGATCATCGCGTGCGCCTCGACTCGGTGGGTCGACTTGGCTCGCCACGGTCGAACATCTG
Source organism: Propionibacteriaceae bacterium (assembly GCA_035253925.1). Taxonomy (GTDB): domain Bacteria; phylum Actinomycetota; class Actinomycetes; order Propionibacteriales; family Propionibacteriaceae; genus Microlunatus. The sequence goes on along the minus strand of DATFBI010000076.1, from coordinate 8,221 downwards.
GCGGATCGACCTGTCCGGTAGCGGTATCAAGTCGCACCAGCCAGTTGTCGCCGAACTCCTCCGGCGGAATGGTGAACCTGATCGGTTCGATGTGGGCGTTGAAGAGCAACAGGAAATGGTCATCGGTGATCGGCCTCCCGACGGCATCGAGCTCGGGAATCGCGTCGCCGTTGAGAAACACCATCAGGCTGCGGGCGAATCCAGAATTCCAATCCGCCTCGTCCATTTCTGTTGCATCAGGCTTGAACCACAAGATGTCGCCAAGCTCGCTTTTGCCGCCATGCGCGGCATCGCCGGCGAAGAACCGCCGCCGTCGCAGTATCGGATGAGCCTTTCGCAGGCTGATTGCCGCCGAGGTGAAAGCCAGCAGATCCTTCTGATCGGCGTTGAGATCCCAGTTCACCCACGAGATCTCATTGTCTTGTGCGTACACGTTGTTATTGCCGCGTTGCGTGCGGCCAAGCTCATCTCCGTGGGCGAGCATCGGAACACCTTGGCTCACCATGAGCGTGGTGATGAAGTTGCGCTGCTGCCGTAACCGCAGCGCGTTGACCGCGGGATCGCCGGTCTCGCCCTCGACGCCGCAGTTCCATGATCGATTATGGCTCTCGCCGTCCTGGCCACCTTCGCCGTTCGCCTCATTGTGCTTGTAGTTGTACGAGACAAGATCACGCAGCGTGAAGCCGTCATGGGCAATTACGAAGTTGATCGAGGCGGTTGGACGTCGGTCTGTGTGCTCATAGAGGTCACTTGATCCTGTGATCCGAGAGGCAAACTCAGCAAGCGACGCCGGTTCTCCGCGCCAGAAGTCCCGTACGGTATCGCGGTACTTGCCGTTCCACTCAGTCCACAAGGGCGGGAAGTTCCCAACTTGATAACCGCCGTCGCCGAGATCCCATGGTTCGGCAATCAGCTTGACCTGAGAGATCACTGGATCCTGTTGAATGATGTCGAAGAACGCCGACAGCTTGTCCACCTCATGGAACTGCCGGGCAAGTGTCGCGGCAAGATCGAATCGGAAACCATCGACATGCATCTCCAAGACCCAGTAGCGCAAGGAGTCCATGATCAACTGCAGCACATGGGGGTTGCGCATAAGCAGGCTATTGCCGGTGCCGGTGGTGTCGTAATAGTGCTGCTTGGCACCATCGACGAGCCGGTAGTAGGCCGCATTGTCGATACCACGAAAAGCTATGGTCGGCCCCAGTTGATTGCCTTCGGCGGTGTGGTTATAGACCACATCCAAGATCACTTCGATGTCGGCCTCATGCAACGCCTTAACCATTGACTTGAACTCAGTTGTCTGCTGACCGAGATCGAGAGCACTGGTATAGCCGTTATGCGGGGCAAGGAAGCCAATGGTGTTATAGCCCCAGTAGTTCGACAATCCGCGATCGACGAGATGGCTGTCATTGACGAACTGGTGCACCGGAAGCAGCTCGACCGCCGTGATGCCAAGCGAGGTGAGGTGCTCGATGATCACCGGATGGCCGATTGCCGCATAGCTCCCTCGGACATCGTCAGGGATGCCCGGATGAGTCATGCTCAGACCCTTGACATGCATCTCGTAGATGACACTCTCGTGGTACTCGTGCCGTGGTGGCCGATCATGGCCCCAGTCAAAGAACGGCGTAGTGACCACTGAGAACATGGTGTGGCCCAGCGAGTCAAGATCGTTGAATTGACTCGGGTCGGCGAACCGGTACGAGAACAAAGACTCATGGCCGTCGATCTGCCCGCTGATGGCCTTAGCGTACGGATCCAGCAAGAACTTCGACGCGTTGCACCGATGACCCCTGGTCGGCTCGTACGGACCATAGACGCGATAGCCGTAACGCTGACCCGGCTGGATCCGCGGCAGGTAGGCATGCCAGACATTGCCGTCAACCTCGATCAGCTCGACGCAAGTCTCCTCAAGCTCGTCGCTGATCAGACATAACTCGACTTTGGACGCCACCTCTGAGAAGAGCGCGAAGTTCACACCAGTGCCGTCGAACGTCGCACCCAGAGGATATGGCCGTCCAGGCCACATCTCGAGGTGGTGTCTTTCCACACCGTTCATTGATTCCGGCACGACAGTCTCCTGATCGGTAAAGCCCTCGACCCCTGAAGTATCAACGCTACCGCTGCGCAATGCTGGGCTGGATTCCAGACGCTCGCAGGTGCCCTCTTGGGTCTGCTCGCGCATCGCGCGCTCCGGATCCGCCGACGTCGTCGTCGCTCCCCGAACCAGAACGCCTCGACTCCCTCCTCCTCCGCCCGGGCGCGCGATTCCCGACGCTCGCAGCCCTGTATGGGTCTGCTCGCGCACAATGAGATCCGTGCGACGCGAGGCCTCGGTACTGCATCTCGATCTTGATGCCTTCTACGCCTCGGTCGAGCAGCGCGACAAACCGTCGCTACGGGGAAAGCCGGTCGTGGTAGGCGGTCTTGGTCAGCGCGGCGTCGTAGCCACGGCCTCGTACCAGGCCAGGGTTTTCGGCGTACGGTCTGCTATGCCAACACATGAGGCACGGCGTCGCTGTCCGCAGGCAGCCTTCCTGGTTGGTCGATTCGGTGCCTACCACACCGCCAGCCGTCAGGTGATGGAGGTGCTGCGCCGGCTGTCACCGGTTGTGGAGCCGCTGTCTTTAGACGAGGCATTCGTCGATCTCGGCGCAGCAACTACTGCTGTTGACTTCAGCCGATCTAGTCTGCAGCTGCTGATCAACCAGCTCAAGGAAGAGGTACGGCTGACTACCGGCGGCTTGACCGCATCGGTCGGCGTCGCCACCTCGAAATTCATTGCCAAGGTCGCCACCGAGCTGGCCAAGCCTGATGGCTGGTCGATCATCGAACCAGGTCAGGAAGTAGCGCTGCTGCGGCCCATGCAGGTTGGGGTCATTCCAGGCGTCGGCCCGGTCACCCAGGAAAAGCTGCACCGGATCGGCATCCATACCGTTGCTGACCTCCAGCAATGCGCCTTCGATGAGCTCGTACAGATGATTGGGAAAACTCACGCGCAAGCCTTGATCGATCTGGCGTACGCGCGCGACGACCGGCCGGTGGAACCAGATCGAGAGACGAAATCGATCTCAGTCGAGGACACCTTCGAAACTGATCTTGTTTCGCGCCAAGAGCTCACCGCAATCTTGCTTCGTGATGCCCGTCAGGTCGCGGCGAGACTGCGAGCTGCGAAGCTCTTCGCGCACACTGTGACGATCAAGGTCCGGCTACATGACTTCTCGACCTTGACAAGATCACGCACGTTGCTTACTGCGACCGACCACCCGGACATCATCGGCTCGGTTGCCACCTCCCTGCTCTCTGCCGTCGACGCCACGGGAGGAGTACGGCTGCTTGGCATTGGGGTTGCTGGCCTGACCGATGTGCTGCAAGAAGACCTCTTTGCAGCGGACGGCTCGACCGGGAATGGCACCGAGGATGTGGTGGAAGATCACCCAGAACCACAGGAGCCACCGGTTCGCCAGGGCTGGCCACCTGGAATTGATGTCGAGCATGATCAGCATGGGCGGGGCTGGGTCTGGGGCTCCGGCCTGGGCCGAGTAACGGTCCGCTTCGAGACCAGAGACACACCGCCGGGTCCAGTCCGCACCTTCGCTACCGACGATCCGGCTCTACATCTCCTCGACCCGACCCAAGCAGGTGATGTGCCGTGACCCTACGGATCGCGCGGAGTGAGCGAAAGCGAGCGGAGCAATCAAGCACCGATCGCGCGCGCCGCTGCCTGGACGAACGAGCGAACAGCAAGCCTCCAGCAGACGCCAGCTTCGCAGCACTGCTGCCTGCGAGCGAGAGAGGAAGGCAGCGGCTTCCCACGCGCGATCCGCGCGGAGCGAGCGAAAGCGAGCGAAAGCGAGCGAAGCAATCAGACTCTGCCTCAGGAGTCGACGCCTGAGGCAGCCTCAATGAGCCCCAGAAACAGGCCATGATCGTCACCACTCTCGGGATGCCATTGCACCCCTAGCCAGAACGGCCGTTCGGGATCCTCGATGGCTTCGATGGTGCCGTCCGCCGCACGAGCTGTGGCCTCGAAGCTTGGGTGGCTGACGACCGATTGATGGTGATGACAGCTGACCTGCACCCGATCACCGACGAAGTTTCGAATCCGCGAACCCTCCCTGGTACTGATCGAGGTCCAGCCGAAGGCGTTGCCACCGGGCGCGTGCTCCTCATGCCCGACAACATCGGGTAAGTACTGTTCGAGCGAACCGCCAGCCCGAACAGCCATCACCTGCATACCACGGCAGATGCCAAGCGTCGGAAGACCAATCCGATCGGCAGCATCGAGTAGGCCGAACTCCCAGGCGTCTCGATCACGGCGCACCTTGGTCATAGGATGCGCCATCTTGCCGTAGCGTTCCGGATCGACATCTGCACCACCAGTAATGATCAGTCCGTTGAGGCGGGAGACGACTTCGACCGCCCCGTCGTTTTGGGGCGGCAGCAGTACCACGACACCGCCTGCTGCTTCGACCGAGCGGGTATAGACCGATGGCAGCAGGTCGGCCGGCATGTTCCAGACGCTCCACGCAGCCTGCTCGCGGTAGGTGGTCAGACCGATGATTGGCCGCCCCTGTTTCCCCCCCGTCGCGGTCATGGCCCCCATTCTCACATTCTTTCGAAGCTGCGCCTCAGCTCCCAGTCGGTGACCGCGGCCTCGAACGCTGCCAGCTCAATATCGGCCATAGTGGTGTAGTGATCGACCACCTCATCTCCGAATGCCGTCCTTGCGAGCTGTGAGCTGGCGAACGCTTGCCGGGCCTCCCGCAGCGTACAAGGAATCCTGGTGAAGTCAGAGGAATGAGGGTTGCCAGTTAGCGGCGGCCCGAGTTCGAGATCATGATCGATGCCGTAGAGACCACCCGCGATCATCGCTGCAAGAGCCAGATAGGGGTTGGCGTCCGCGCCAGGTGCATAGCTCTCGACTCTTGCGGACTCATTTTGACCCAGGACTTGCAGGGCGGCCCCGCGGTTATTCAACCCCCAAGCGATCGCTGTCGGTGCCAGCGATCTACCGGCAAAACGCTTGTAGGAGTTGACGTTGGGCGCGTACAGCAGGGCCAGGTCGTACAGAGTAAGAAGGACACCGGCGACGAAGGCATCATGCAGCGCAGTACGTCCACGATCGTTCCAGAACACAGCCGAACCGTCGCTGCCCCGCAGTGACAGCCGGATGCCACAGGAGTTTCCGTGATGCTCGTTGTAGGTGGCCATGAACGTAATCGACTTGCTTTGCTGAACCGCTATCTCCTTCGCGATGGTCTTGAAAACCGTATGGTTGTCGGCCGCAGTCAACGCATCTCCATGACAGAAGCTGATCGCGTGCTGCCCCGGGTTGCGCTTGGCATTGACCGACTCCATGTCGATTCCTGCGGTGTAGACCGCTTGGCGGATGGCATGTAGCAGTGGTTCTATCCGGCTGCTGCTGATGATCGAGTAGTCGGCGTTGTACCGACTGACTGGTACAAGATCACGATAATGAGCGTTCCAGGCGTCCTCGTAGCTGGTGTCGAAGGCCATGAACTCCAGCTCGGTGGCCGCCAGGACGGCATATCCCCGATCTATGGCGGCGGCCAGCTGTTGCTTCAAGATCGCCCGCGGTGACGCGACGACCGGCAACCCATCCGACCCAACTACGTCACACTGCACCAGGACGGTGCCAGGCTGGTGCCTCAGTAGACGAATCGTCTGCAGGTCGAGAATGAGCGTCATCTCCTCGGAATCTCGTTCCGGCAGAGCCGTGCCGTAGTGATCGGCGATGTTCATGTCGACGTCGACGGCCAGGAGGTATGTCGGCGCGTCCGTCCCATGGTCTAGAACGTGTTCGGCGAAATATCCCGCTTGCAGTCGCTTGCCCTGTAACCGCCCTTGCAGATCGGCAAAAGCGACAACAACAGTGTCGATGTCTCCCTCGTTGATGCGGCGGCGAAGATCGTGGACGCTGAGATGACGGGCGTTGCGCAACTCGGTCACGTCGGGTCCCTCACTCCTTCGTCGGGTGCACGATCACAACACCGGTAGGGCTCCTCTATCGACGCTAGCCCAATTTGGGGCCGAGGATAAAGGTCGGCCACCGTCCCTAGGCTGGGGCGCATGGCCATGTGGATGGGTGCGCTGGAGTTCGACCTGTTACTTGGCGATGTGCATTCGCTTAAGGAAAAGCGCTCGCTGGTGCGCCCGCTGATCGCTGAGGTGCGTAGACGATTCGAACTCAGCGTTGCTGAAGTTGATCATCTTGGGCTGCATCGACGCGCCGGTATCGGGGTAGCCGTGGTGAGTGCGGATCGGGCGCATCTGGTGGAGGTTCTTGATGCAGTGGAGCAGCTTGTCGCCTACCGTCCTGAAGTCGAGCTGCTGTCGGTACGCCGCACGCTCCGGTCAGCGAATGATGAGTAGACGCTGACAAGTCGGTTAGGCAGGGCGGTTCCGCCGACCCGCGGCATACGGGTCCCCAAGATCGACATCGATGACCTGCCGCCTAGGTACGAGCAGCGCGGGCTCACGGAAACAGAGCAACCGCTCATCACCCTGCGGTCCTGAGATCGTGTTGCCGTCGGCGATGACGTCGCCTGACTTGAACAGGTACGCCGCCGTAGAAAAGAGCATGGTCGCGATCTCAGCGGGCTCACGGTCGCGGAAGTGACACTGCACGTCGGGCAGATCGAAGACGTGTAGCCCGAGAGTATCCATGACTATCGCGCCAGGATCATTGGCGATGCTGAAGTAGCGCACATTGATCAGACCATCAAGATCACCGGCAGCGAACTGCTCAGGGTCGCCGACCCGCTGACTCTGTGGCCAGCTCAGAACTGCTGGCTGAGTGTGGCGGATCAGTATGGCGACTACGTTGCTCATCGCACCCCAGCGCTCTTGCGGCGTACGACCTTTGCCGAACATCTCAGTAACCAGCAAGCTGAATCGGCAGCCGGCGACTGCCGCTTCGGCACTATCCCAGTCCCAGGTCTGGCTGACATCAGGCAAAGCCTTGCCACCCTCACCCAGTGGGCTGCCGGGCATGATCACGGTCAGCAGGGGGGCTGAGCCGTCTCCGTGTGGGACAACAACCGACTCCATCTGGGGTTCGGCGTCCGGCGACAAGGTACGCAATGCCTGTAGCAGCCGAGGATCACCCAGGTCCGGCCGGTTCTCGGCGTACCACAACTCCACGATTAACGGGGTCGAAGTCGGCTCAGTCATGATCACCTCCGCTCCGCCAGAGACCACGAAGCACTACGGCGATCGCCTGAAGACGGTCGACCGCCTGAAGTCTGGCCATGCTCATCGGCCTGAGGCTTACCGCGATGCTCACAGCGCACCCTTACCCATTCGGGCCGAAAATGTGACACAGATTCACTTATCGCCGATGGTCCTGACTCAGAGAGATCATCCTCGTCGCTGGCAGCGACCACACCAGAACAGATTGCGACCAGCGAGTACCTCGATGCGTACCCTGGAACCGCACACCAGACAGGGCAGACCCGCCCGCCGATAGACGTAGACCTCACCTCCATGATCGTCTTGGCGTGGCGGACGGCCCATCGCCTCCGGCGTGTGTTCAGGGCGTACGGTGTCGATCCGCTTCGCCACCACACCCTGGGGCATCAGCTCAACAAGATCGGTCCATATCCCCTGCCAGCCTCGTCGACTGAGCTTGTTGCCCGGACGATGCGGGTTGATCCGGTTCCGGAACAACACCTCCGCCCGGTACACGTTGCCCACTCCGGACAGGATGGCTTGATCCATCAACAGTGCGGCGATCGGCCGCGTGGCACGACGAATCCGCAGCCAGGCAAGTTCGGGATCGGCGTCCGGCCGGAGCGGATCAGGGCCGAGCTGCCGCTGCCGTAACGCCACTTCGGCGTGGGTACGCACCGTGCACAGCTGCGGCCCGCGCAGGTCCGCCACCGCCTGCTCGGTCGCTATCCGGACACGCACCTCGCCCCGCGGCGGCCGCGGCGGTCCAAGCTCAAAGCCACCAATAAGACCGAGATGGATGTGCAACAAACGATCGCCGTCGAACTCACAAAACAGGTGCTTGCCGTGCGCCGTCGCCTCGAGCATTCGGGTCTGGTCTAACTGCGCCGCCGACTCAGCGAAGCGGCCCTGCGGGCTGGTGACCGAAACCACCTGGCCACCAAAAGTCTCGGTCAGATCTAGGGCGAGCCGGTGCAGTGTGTGACCCTCCGGCACGGTCCCTCCTTGAGCTGATATCGCTGCG
>DATFBI010000075.1:0-3017 GCA_035253925.1 Propionibacteriaceae bacterium | reverse complement strand
TCATCCACGCCACCACCGGGGAGATCATCCGCGAGCTGACCCTCAACCCGGCCGTCGACTACCAAACCCGAGGCCTCCGTAACCCCAAACCAAAGCCGAATTGAGGGTTCAAGGTGTCGCCTATGTCTTGCGACATCACAGAGTGCGCGAGGGGGGATTTGAACCCCCACGTCCTTGCGGACACTGGCACCTGAAGCCAGCGCGTCTGCCGTTCCGCCACTCGCGCCCGGATCTCATGCACAATCCGATCCAGCCGAGAAAGGCTAGCACGGCTCAAGCATGACCTCCGTGTCAGATTTTGCATGCCTAGCAACGGTTGTTGCTCAATTCTCAACGCGGCTAGCCCGCTTACGTTCTGCAGATACGATCTAGTTTGACCTCGGGGAAAGGAGGGACATGGGCATCTTCGCGCGCTTTGAGAAGAAAGTAGAGGGCGCCGTCAGCGGCGTCTTCGCGCGCGCGTTCAAGGGCGACGTGCAGCCTGTCGAGATCGCTGCACGCTTGCAGCGCGAGCTGGATGCCGAGGCCAAGCTCATGTCTCGCAACAAGCGGCTCGTCCCCAACGATTTCACCGTCCATCTGTCCCAGCACGACCACGACAAGCTGGCCCCGTACGCGAACACACTGAACGCTGAGCTAGCCACCGAACTCCGCAACCACGCCCGCGAGATGGGTTACATGTTCAACGGCCCGATCAAGATCGTGTTCGAACTCGACTCCAGCCTGCCCACCGGCCGTTTCACCGTCTCCTCACAGGCGGTGGCCGGCATTAGCCCACGCGGTGGCCGGGCGAGTGAGACTGCCATCAACCGGGCACCGCTGGTACTAGAGGTCAATGGCACCCGGCACCCGCTGCAGCCGCCGGGGTTAGTGATCGGTCGCGGCAGTGACGCCGACCTACGTATCAACGATCCCGGAATCTCACGGCGGCATGCCCAGATCCGAGTAGCCGCCGCGGGGCAGGGGCTTAGGATCGACATCGTTGATCTTGGTTCCACAAACGGCATTTCGGTGAATGGGCAGCGCGTACAACAGGCCCAATTGCACGAGGGATCACGGATCGAGATCGGATCGACAAGAATGCTCGTCCATGCTCCCGTCGGACGATGAGACGCGATGTCGGAAATCGCACTCACGATCATCAAGGTGGTCTACCTGGCTCTCCTATGGTTATTCATCCTCTCCGCAGTTTCAGTCATCCGAAGTGATCTCTTCGGCAGGACGGTGCGGGCCTCAGGCCAGCCGGAACCGCAGGAACTCGAGACACCTCCACCGCCTGCGAGGCGGGCGAGGCGGCATCGCGGGGAGCCGCGGGTATTAATGATCTCCCAGGGCAGACAGGCCGGCCTCTCCGCAGAGCTTGCCGGCGGAATGATAATGATCGGCCGTGGCGCGGACTGCCAGCTGATCTTGGAGGACGATTACGTATCGACCCGGCATGCCCGCGTCGTGAGTACTCCGAACGGCATCTACGTCGAAGATCTCGGCTCCACCAACGGCACCTACGTCAACGGGCAGAGAATCACCGCTCCGACAACGATCACGATTGCCGATACCGTACGGATCGGCAAGACGATCTTGAAGTTGGAGTCGTGATCAGATGACACTCCAGCTGCGATACGTCGCCCACTCCGAGGTCGGCCTGATCCGCAAGAACAATCAGGACTCCGGTTATGCCAGCCCCCACCTGCTACTTGTGGCCGACGGCATGGGCGGGGCGGCGGCTGGTGATCTCGCCTCTGCTGTGGCGATCGACACCATCCGCAAGATCGAGGCGCCCACCAACGGCCAGCAGATGCTCGAGGTACTGGCCAACGCTATCCACGATGCCAACGCCAAGATCGCAGAGCTCATTGAGTCCGACGTATCACTGGAGGGCATGGGCACCACCGTTACCGGCGCAATGTTTGATGGCGTGGAGCTCGGCCTGGCGCACATCGGAGACAGCCGTGCCTATCTGTTCCGCGACGGTCACTTGGACCGGCTCACCCATGATCACACTTGGGTGCAGTCATTGGTCGACGACGGCAAGATCAGCGAGACCGAGGCTGCGATGCACCCGCACCGTTCGCTACTGCTGAAGGTACTAAACGGCCAACCAACCAATGACCCGGACCTGATAAGGGTGCCTGTCAAGGCCGGTGATCGCTTCATGTTCTGCAGCGACGGAGTCTGCGGCTTGATCGACGACGACGTCATCGATGCCGCGCTCCAGATCCCTGACCTCGACAAGGCCGTGGAGCGTCTCGTCGCCGAATCCCTGCACGAGGGCGGGATCGACAACATCACCGTGATTGTGGCGGATGTCGTCGAGTCGGGGGGTAGCGATGAGGTAGTCGTGCTGGGTGCTGCCTCAGGCGACCCGATTCGGGCCCCGGGTGTGCCTCGCCGACAGCTTGCTGAGGATTCCGACGAGGACGCTGACACCGCCATTACAAGCCTTGCCGACCTCGAGGCAATCCCCACCGACGATGAGCAGCGTTACGACCCGCGGGCACCACATCGGCGTCGCTTCCGCAAACCGCTCATCGGACTGCTCGTACTAGTGCTCATTGCCGTTGCCGGATTGGGGATGGCGTATGCCTGGACGCGTACCCAATATTTCGTCGGCGCGGATCAGGACAAGGTTGCCATCTTCCAGGGACTGTCGGAGAACCTCCCCGGCCTCTCGCTGTCGCATGTCTATGAGGTGCAGCCGCTGACGGTCAGTGAGCTGCCGCCGTTCTATCAGGAGCAGGTGCGAGCCAAGATCGAGGTCCCAAGTCTGGATTCGGCCCGTGCCACCGTGGCAGAGCTAGTGGTGGCCGCGGAACGGTGTGCACCACAGCCGACAGCATCGGCTCGACCCAGCCCGACACCTGGTTCGAAGCCGGGCAGCCCGTCCAGTAAGAAACCCGTCAGCGAGCCAACCCCGACACCTTCGGCCCCCGTTTCCGCGGAGCCGAGCTGCTGATGCGCATGGATGCGCCGGTCACCGTCGTTCCTCGCAAGCGACGCGGGGTGGAGTTAGTCCTGAT
>DATFBI010000074.1:0-9825 GCA_035253925.1 Propionibacteriaceae bacterium | reverse complement strand
CTTGATATCGCCGGATATCGCGAGCAGCGCCGTAAGGAGTTGATGGCGCTCGCGGCCGTTGCGGTGGGTGAAGCTCGGGAGTCACAAGAGCCGGTGCCGTTAGCGCCGATGAATCCGTTCGAGCGCAAGGTCGTACACGATGCGGTCGCGGCGGCCGGACTGTCGAGTGCGTCGGAGGGTGAGGAGCCCGACCGCCACGTAGTCGTACTGCCCGCCTGACGATCCTGTACGCCGGGTCGAAGCCCCGCCAGCGGAGCCTAACTGTGTCCTTTCTCTTGAAGTCCGGAGGAAAGACACACTTACGCCTTGCAACTAGTGCTGCAGCGCCCTAACTGGCCGGTATAGCCACGTCGGCGTAGTACTCGAAACAGATTTCCGGCGGACTGGCACGACTCCACAACGGTGTCATGCCAGCACGCCGTCCATCGAGTTCGAGCAGAACGCGAAACTCCTCATACCCGCCATCAGCGACCCCGCCTGACGGCAACTGGTATGGGCGGGTTGGAGTCGGCAATCGATGGGGCCGCTCGACCTGCTTGATCCATCGAAACTCAAGCGGGCTTTGGACGCCGGTCGCGGTCTCGGCCACTATGTCGTTGATCAGTGACCGGTGAGCGATCCGTCCTCTTCGGTCGAGTGCACGCCTCAGTTTCGTGGGGTCGGTTAGGCGTGGGATCGACAGCGTCAGGAAGCCGATCAGGGCTGCGTCATCTCTGGCGGCGGCGCATAAGTCGAGCACTGTGCCCTCAATCAGAGTCCGCGGTGGTGACCCAAGTGAGCCGGACGGTCGCGACGTGCTGGGTTGGCGAACAACGGTGAGCCACGGCCGTGATGCCAGACCACTGCTTGCGTCAACGCTCAATTTGGCAAAGAAGGATCAACGAGACCATCAAAGACCGCAGCCGATGGACCGACCAGCCTTGCCGACTTACCCCAAGCAGCACAGCTGCCCACGCGTACTGATGCCAGTTTGGGTTCCAGCATTCCCGCGACGTAGATCCCTCGATCCAGCCGTTGCAGAACCTGTTGGCGGACGAGCCTGGACACCTGACTGTCGCAGAGGCCGAAGCTGATGAGCTGAGCGCGGCTTAGGACCCCAGCCTGACGTTCGACCCAGATAATCGCCTGGGTCGGAAGCGGTTCAGCGGGACGCACACTCGTAGTTTGCGGAGGACCAGCCGAATCGTGCAGCCGCTCACTAGTGCTGTGGAAACGGTCTCCTACCGCCGTGGAAAACCGAGGCTGCACTCCACCTACCTTTAAATGCCTCCTTTCTCCTGATGTCGGGAGAGAGGACACACTCACACCTCTGTCTGCAACGGTGTCCAGCTCCGATCCCTACGCCGGCCCCAGATGTCTCTGGACACGATCGCGGTACGGTCATCGGCGTTTGGTCCTTCCAGATCAGCCAGGAAGGTCCTCGCCTGCTCTCTACCGTGTTCCATAAGTGATCTGACATGCGATGGGTTTCGACTCAGCTTGGATTCATAGTCCAGGCCTGCTCCCATTTCATCGGACATAGTGATAGCGCGCACTTTGATCGGGTGGTATTTAGCCTTCGCCTCGTCGGCCAGCAAATCGCGAAGAGCCAGTTCATTTATCTTTCCGATGAAATGTATCTCCTGCTGGAGCGAAATGTTGGCCGAGAGCTCATTGCGACGATCTCGAATGTCATCCATTCGTATTGGCTCAGATTGTTGGCGCATGGGATTGATCATGATAACCCAGAGTTCGTCAGGGGGACGTCCGTCTTTACCCTCGCCCCGCGCAGCGTCTGGAAGATCTCGTACGGGCGGATTCTGCGCAAACAGTCCATCCCAATAGATGCTGCTGCCACGATGAACAGCTCGAAATAGTGTGGGCACCGCCGCCGAAGCCAGGATTACATCGCTCGTCATCTCATCGGCGGGCTCCTCATCAATCTCATGACTTCGGAAGATGCGGAAGTCACCAGTTCTCACCTCCGCGGCGCTAATCAGCAGACGCGGCGCAGTCGAGAGGATGCTGATTCCATCGAACCGCACGATTTTGTCGAGTAGTCTTCGGAAATCGCGGCTTGCTTCAAAAATGTTCATATATGGACTGAACTCGACCAAAAATCCAAGGCGGCCTATCGCACGAAGCGTATCGAGAACTATCGCATCCTGGAGTGTTTGAAACAGGCCTTGCGGTTGCAGCTGCTCCCAATACTGTTCCAATCGGGAGATGCCAACGCTTCGACCCCGACGCCCACCTATAAGAAGCCCAGACCAGGCCAAAAAGGCACATACGGCACCGCCAGAAGTGCCGCTCAGCGCTCGGATTTGCCGATCATCATTGGCCAACAGTTCGGTAAGTACGCCAGCTGTGAAGGCGGTATGACTGCCGCCGCCCTGACACGCCAAGGCGATTCCGCGACCCATCTGTTTGGTGGCCATAGCCCACCATGGTGCATTGCCTAGCGGTGGGGCAAGGCAGTTCCAGCATCCAGGGCCGGTACGCGTCCAAGCGCGTCAGCGCGTCCCGAGGCGCCGGCCTTCCTGCTTCACTGTCGAGCCGAGTCGCGGCCGGAGGTCACTTATCCGGAAGAACGCCACAATGACCAGGCACAACAACAAGGTCAACACAATCTGGACCATGCCCTGATCAGGCAAGGACAGGCTGTTGTTGGCGACACTGAGCGAGGCGTGGCCGAGCACAGTGATGAGCAGGCTGCGGGTATTGACGTACAGCCAGCCGAGAAAGAACCCATGCATGGTGATGAGGGTCAACGCGATGGGCAGGTTCGCGTCAAAGGCGAGGTAGAGGGGCAAGTGCCAAAGTCCCCAGATCGCCGCCACCACTAGCGCAGCCAACGCTGCCGACATCCGTTTCTGCATGTGCGGGAGGGCGAAGCCGCGCCAGCCAGGCTCCTCCAGCAGGGGGCTGCTGAAGCATGCCAGCAACAGCAGGATCGGGAAGGTCAGGACCAGACCCATCCAGCCAGCCTCGGACAGCGTTGCAGCAAGGGCAGAGCCTTCTGGAACGGCCGGGCGGATGCTAGCCGCCGCCCGCACGCCGAGGCCGATGATCGTCAGAACCGGGATCAGCAGGCACGCGACCGCGTACCACCACAACCCCACGCGCCAGCGCTTCAGACCGCTAAATGCCCTTCGGACACCCGTCTTGCCCCGAGTGAGTCCGATGATGACGATGACCGCGATAACCGGTCCGGTTACGCCCAGTGTCTGCAACACGATGACGAGCGGGGAGCGTACGAGCGCACCCACGTTCGGCTCTCCGTTGTACAGCACGGCCAACGGCACCCAAAACAACCAGGCGATAAGAAAGGTCAGCAGCAGGTAGGCGGCAAGCTGGTGCCGCATGAGCCAGGAGTCGGTGGAACTGCCGTAGGTGCTCATCGCACTACGTGTAGTCGGCCTCAACCGTGGCGAGGCACAACCACGCCAGGTACCTGGAGGTGCCGCATCAGCCTCGCCGATACCCCACCGAGCAGTACACGACGGACCGGCCCGTACCCACGGGAACCTACGAAGAGTACATCGAATGCCGTGTCGCGCAGTCCGGCAAGGGCTTCGACGGTGTCTCCCTCGACAAGCACTTCACAGGAGGATTCAGTATCGGGTGCCAGATCGGCGATGGCCTTCTCGATGTCGCGCTGGAATTCCTCCGTGGCGGCGGCGACGTACATCCGCTCCACGTCTTCGCCGATGCGGTAGGACATCACCTCAGCTTCGGTGGCTACCACGGTGACGACGTGCAGTGGTGCGGCGATGCGGCGTGCGAAGGTCGCTGCTACGCGCAGCGCTTCCTGCCCGTCCGGCGTCGGTATAAAGGCCACACCAATGCGGCCCAGCTGCTGGCTGCGGCGGTCAGCCCACCCGCGCGGTGGAATGGCAACCGGGCACGGCGCGCCCGCTATGACCCGGTCCTCGGTGGTGGCAGCGAGTAGCCGTGGTTGCGGTCGCTGAGGTGAGCCGAGCACGATCAGCGACGCTTCCAGTTCTTCCGCCACATCGTGCAAACCGTGGGACGCTGACCCGGAGCCAACAGCGCGAAACTCGACATCGGTACCGGTCGTGAGCCGGCGAGCCTCGTTCAACAGCCGCTCGGCCTCGGCCCGTCGATCAGCCACCCACTCGGCGTCGACGCGCCCCGGGCTGATGGGAGCGGGCCCCGGATAGACGATGACGACAACGGCACGAGAACCTAGCTGGCCTGCCCAGCTGTTGCCGAGTGCCACCGCATCCGCTGCGCCAGGCCCTCCGTCGTAGCCGATGACGACCGGCCCCTCGTGCATATCCACTAGTGCTCCATCAGACGGAGTCTTCGTGCTCGTGCCGGTGGGGATGGTCCTCAGCGGGGAGGATGCCGTACTGACCGTGTGCCATCCGGACGCGGGAGTTGCGGTAGCCGTACACCGCATAGATGAGGGCGCCGATGGCAAGCCAGATAACGAAGCGCACCCATGTGGACAGTGGTAGGTCCGCCATAAGGAATACTGCAAAGGCGATTCCCAGGATGGGCAGCACCGGAGACAGCGGCACCTTGAAGGGTCGAGGCATCTCTGGCCTGGTGTAGCGGAGAACGATGACCCCAACGTTGACCAGGACAAAGGCAAACAACGTCCCGATGTTCACCAGCTTGACGATCTCTGAAAGGGGCACTAGGGCTGCCAGGATTGCGATCAACACACCCAGCCCGATGGTGAGCTTGGCGGGCGTGCCGTACCGCGGATGTACATCGGCCAAACGCTCCGGCATCAACCCGTCGCGGCACATGGCGAAGAAGATCCGGGTCTGCCCGTAGAGAATGACGAGCATCACACTGGTGATGGCGACTACGGCGCCCGCGGCGAGTATCGCAGCTGCCCAGCCCAGGCCGGCGCCCGCGTCCAGCGCCTGTGCCAATGGTGCGTCACTTTCGCCCAGTTGATCGGCGGGAAGCAGGCCGACCGCGCCGAGGGAGGCGAGGATGTAGAACACCGTGGCGATGAGGAGCGAGCCAATGATGGCCAGCGGGAGGTCCTTGCTGGGATTCTTGGCCTCCTCGCTCCCTGTCGATACTGCGTCGAATCCGATATAGGCGAAGAAGATGATTGCCGCGGCGCTAACCACGCCAGCTGAGCCTGCGGGGGCAAAAGGTGTGAAGTTGTCGGCGTTGATCGCGGTAGCGGCAGCGACGATGAAGAACACCAGCACCGCCAGCTTGATGATCACCATCACGAAGTTTGCCTGAGCGCTTTCCCGTACGCCGAGAACCAATAGCCAGGTAATGGCGAGTACGACGATCACTGCCGGCAGGTTGAACACCCCACCATCCGACGGAGACGCCGAAATCGCCTGCGGAAGCGCATAGCCGAAGGCATTTTCCAGGAACTCGTTGAAGTTGCCGCCCCACCCGACTGCCACGGCAGCGACGGAGACTCCGTACTCCAGAATCAAGTCCCAGCCGATGATCCACGCCACGATCTCCCCCAGCGTGGCATAGGTGTAGGTGTACGCGCTGCCCGACACCGGGATAGAGGAAGCCAGCTCGGCGTACGACAGTGCCGAGAACACGCAAGCCAGTGCTGCGAGTCCGAAGGACAAAATCACTGACGGACCCGCGATCGCCGCTCCCTCGCCGATCACTACGAAGATGCCGGTGCCAATGATGGCGCCAACACCCATGGCAGTGAGTTGCCAGGAGCCGACCGCCCGTTTCAGCTCATGACCGGTTTCATGTGTTTCCGTGAGTAGCGACGAGACATCCCGCGTCGCAAACAGACCTGGTTTCTTTCTACCGACTACCTCAGCCATCTGCTCACCTCCACGTGGTTCGGACTGTACCGAGCATTCGGCTGGTCGCACTACCCGACAGCACCGGAAATGGCTTGCCTTTTTGAGACTTACGTGGAGTACGCCTAGCTGGAGAGCGTGGGCACCGCCGCCGGACCAGGGGCAACCCATGTCAAGGCATCACGCAACCGGTCGCGCCAGTTCTCCCAGGTATGACCGTCCCGAGCCTCGACGTAACGCACTCGCATGCCGGTGGATTCAAAAATCGGCACGATCGCTCGATTGGCAATGATCAGCGGCTCATACAACCCGCAACTAACGAACAGTCGTTCGGCCAACCAACGCGGCCGCTCACGGTAGCGGTTGACGAACTGCACAACCGGGTCGAAGACCGGCCCGCCGCCGTGATCGGTTCCGGGAGCAGCGTAGACAAATGAACCTGACATAAGTACCAGTGATCCGTACGTTCGAGGCGCCCGGTACGCCGTCGACAATGATGCGATCGCCCCAAAGCTCGCGCCGAGCAGAATACGGCCGGACGGCTGATGTACCAGAGGAAACTCCATCTCTAAGTGCGGCAAGAGTTCGTGGCTTACGAAGTGGCCGTGCTCCACCGAATGGGCGTATTCGACAAGCCGATCCTTCGGGTGCAAGAAAGCTGCGATCGTTGGCACAATCTCGCCGCGATAGATGAGGTTGTCGAGCACCGCCTTGGCTGCGGCGTACTGCAAGAACTCACCGCCGTCGTGTACCACCAGGAGCGGGTACGACGCCGTCCGCCGGAACCCGGCCGGCAGGTACAGGGTCACTGGACACTCCCGCTCCAGGACGTTGCTTGCCACGACAAGTTCGGTCAACTCACCAAGCGGTGCCTCGGGGTCCGGAAAGGTCCACTCCGGGTCGGTGTAGCCGAGGGTAAAGCACACCGATATGGCCCCGAACGGGCTGTGGGAGAGCTTTGGATTAAACGGATCGTTGAAGCGCTCGATGTGCTCGCCGCGTCTGACCTCGATCTGGTAGGTGATCCGCGATTTTTGAGGCACCTTAAGAACGACGTACCACAACGTGGTCTCGGCCACTCTCCGCATCGGCAGACGACCTGGCAGGCCGAGAATTCGCTGGGCAAGGAACACCTCGTCGGCTTCACCCCGGAAGACGAATGTGCAGTGACGGTCTTCCACGATGGGGATTTCGCGACCGGCAAGGAAACGGTCCACCGACGCTTCGTCGACCAAGTCTTGTTGCTGGAACTGGTTGATGGCGAGGCGACTGTTGCCGCCTCCCGCCGACCACTGATGGCTGCCCCACGAAGCCGACGTGTGCTCAGCGGCGCTACTCACTGCGCGTACACGTGAACAGCGCGACCGACGTCGTTGAGCAGGCCGCGCAACTCGTCGTAGTCGGGGTGACGCATCCGGACATAGGCGTTAGCCATGTATCCCGCTTCCACTGGCTGTGTCGGGGTACCCGGGGGAGGCAGGTGGGCGTCTATGACCCACTCGCCAGACCGAGCCTGTATGTCCTCGACCCCGGAGTAACCGGTGATCTGGCCGTCATGATCAGGCCGTAGCGCCACAATGCCGGTGGCGTAACGCCGCGATGGACGGGCGGCGATGTGGTCATGCACGATCGCGTTGGCCCACTCGCGATACAGGTCGAAGTCATTGCCGACCGAGTACAGATCCCATGCCCCGACTCCGGGCGGGCGGCAGCCGATCTCGGAGAACCGCAGTCCCCTCGGGCCGAAAAACCACTCCATATGCGTTGCGCTCGTCCCGATGCCGAGGGCCTGGTTGACCCGAGCGCCCAGCTCACGGAGCTGTCCGTAATCGGAGGCGGAATCGACGCGATTCGTGGCAATGAACTGCGGGGAGATCCAGCGAGTGCGCATCGCTTCAAGCACGTTCGGGAAGTAATGGGAGACGAAGTCCAGCGACACGTTTCCGTTGACGCAAACCGTGTCGTAGAAGCCTTCGTGGCCTTCAACGAACTCCTCGACTGCGATCGAGTCGACACCTTGGCCGCCGAACCGGCCCAGTGCAGCGTCGAGTTGTTCCTTGCTGTCTACCCGCGTCGTATCCAGGGCACCTGCACCGGTGCGCGGTTTGAGGATGAGCGGAAACCCCACAGCGTTGGCGAACTCGTAGACCTCCGCAGCAGTCTGCGCAGCCGCCGACGCGGCGGTGGGCACCCCTGCAACGCGTAATGCTTCCTTCATTGAGGGCTTGTCCCGGCACAGCCACGCGGTACGGACAGACGTGCCGGGGATGGTGCAGTTCTCCCGTACCTGGGCGGCCGCCATGGTGTGCGCCTCGATCGTCGTCTCCACGCGGTCGACCCACACCTTGTCCTGAATCCAGCGGACAACGTCGGTCATGACTCCCACATCGATGACCGACGGCACGTGGTGATAGTGCGCCATCCAGCTCTTGAGCTGTTCGTCGAGCGCGTCGGGGTGGGACTCGCCGACCCCGATCACCGTTGCCCCGACCTCGGCAAGGCCCCGTACGAAGTTGCGTTGCGTCGATGGAAAGGAGGGCTCAACGAACACGACGTTCACGCCCGCATGCTACCCATGGCCGCGGCGGCGTAACCGCGAGTAGCGTCCCTCCCATGGTGGTCGCTGCGTTTGTTGCACCCTTCCTGCTCCCGGCAACAGCGCGGTTCGTTGCCACAGCCGCCAAACTGCCGGACGTCAGCCTCGCTGTCATCACCGCAGAGCCCGTCGACCGACTGTCGTCCGAACTCAAGGAGCACCTCGCCGGGCATTGGCGGGTCGACGACCCGCTCGACCCTCAGCAGCTGGTCTGGGCGGTACGCGGCCTGAGCGACCAGATGGGTCAGGTGGAGCAGCTGGTAGGAGCCCTCGAGCAGTTGCAGGTACCTATGGCATACGCCCGCGAGCAACTCGGCCTTGGCGGCATGGACTTGCAGACCGCTCTGAACGTGCGCGACAAGTCCCGTATGAAAACCGTGCTGCGCGCCGCAGGCGTACCGTGTGCCCGGCACCAGCTCGTTACTGACGCTTCCGAGGCGTTTGGCTTCGCCGAGGCGATCGGCTTCCCGCTCGTGGCGAAACCTCCCGCAGGCGCCGGAGCCCAGGCGACGTACCGGCTCGATGACATGGCGGCGCTGCAGGGCTGGCTCCAGGCGATTCCCCCGCGCGCGGAGGCACCAGGTTTGCTCGAAGAATTCCTGGTTGGGGAGGAGCACACCTTCGACAGCGTGACGGTTGGCGGCCAAACGGTGTTCTCCTCGATCGCCGACTACTACCCCACCCCGCTAGAGGTGCTGCGCCAACCGTGGATTCAGTGGACCGTGGTCCTGCCACGAGAACTTGACGATCCGCGGTACGACGGCATCTGGGAGATCGGGCCGGCGGCGTTACAGGCCCTTGGGGTACGCGACGCACTGACTCACATGGAATGGTTTCGGCGCCCGGACGGTTCGGTGGCCGTATCGGAGGTGGCGGCCCGGCCGCCCGGTGCGCAGATTTCCTCGATGCTGGGCTACGTCCATGAGGTGGACTTCTACCGGGTGTGGGCGGAGCTGGTGATCCTGGGCACGTTTCAGGTGCCGGAACGCCGGTACGCCGCCGGAACCGCGTACCTGCGGGGTCAGGGCCGTGGCCGGGTCCGCGCCGTTCATGGAGTCGAGGAGCTGCAGCGCGAGATCGGGCACCTTGTTGTGGAGGCCCGACTTCCCGAGATCGGGCAATCGGCTTCGTCGAGCTATGAGGGCGAGGGGTACGTCATCGTCCGGGATCCCGATACCGAGGTCGTCCGTGATGCGCTGCACCGCATCGTGAGCCGGATTCGCGTAGAGCTTGTGGAGGCGGAGTGAACGTTGTGATGATCTCGCCCGGTTACCCGGCGGAGATGGCCTATTTCACCCGAGCCTTGGCGGCGGTGGGCGCCACTGTTATCGGCGTCGGTGACCAGCCGCCCTTGGCGCTGCCGGACCCGGCGCGGCAAGCACTGGCCCATTATGAGCACATCACGCTGACTGATGAGGACGCGGTCCTCGGCGCACTTCATGGCCTCGCCCAGCACGTCTCAATCGACCA